>JAZSRW010000144.1:0-2018 GCA_045538675.1 Candidatus Onthoplasma sp.
ACTAGCAATACATTACTTTTTTCCAGTTCAATTTCATCTTCACCCTTAATTTTGTTACGCTTTAGATTATAATTAATTCGTTTATAGTGATTATAAACCGATATTGCAAGTATTTTTTTTGCCTCATCTTGACCTACTATAAATTCATCTAATTTAGATTTAATCTCTTGAGGCTTTGGTAAATCTAAAATTTCAGTTTGAGTTTTTTCGTCTTTAGAAATATGAGCCGACATAATTTCCGCACACAAGTCCACACATTCCTTACAAATAAAACACTCGCCTTCAGGGTTTGCAATAATGTTTTTTAAATTACTTATCAATCTTCCACAAAAAGAACAAGTTGTATTTAATTCCTTCACAATAACCTCACTTTTAATTTATAAATAATTAAATGCCAATAAAAATTGGCATTTAAACTATCTTTTTTCAAAAATTTTGTCTATCAAACCATATTTCAATGCAGATTTAGCGTCCATATAGTTATCACGGTCAGTATCTTTTTGCAAAGTCTTAACATCTTTACCTGTATTTTCGGCTAAAATCTTGTTTAAGATTTCTCTTGTTTTAGAAATATGTTTTGCTTGTATTTCAATATCACTTTGTTGACCTTGAGCACCGCCTAAAGGTTGATGTATCATCACTTCGCTATGAGGAAGACAAATACGCTTGCCTTTTGCCCCACTTGAAAGCAATACTGCCGCCATACTTGCTGCCATACCTATACAAATTGTAGATACATCACATTTGATATAATTCATAGTATCATAAATAGCAAGTCCTGCACTTACACTACCACCAGGACTGTTGATATACATAAATATATCTTTATCAGGATTTTTACCTTCAAGGTAAATTAGTTGTGCCACAACCGAATTTGCAACTTGGTCGTTAATTTCACCACTTAAAAATATAATTCTATCTTCAAGCAATCTACTATAAATATCATAACTACGTTCGTTGTTGCCAACTTGGTCAACCACCATAGGAATCATCATAAATCACCCTCCTACTAATTTTATGCCACAAAAAGCAATTTGTTTTCAATATTTAAATTACTTAATTGTGTTATTTTGTCTTAAAAAGTCTAATAACTTTTTCATTAACATTTCATTAGCCAATTGATTAACACCATTTTCGCCAATGTTCTTTCTATATTCGTCAGCCTTAACACCTTGAACTTCTGCCATTTCAGCAATACGAGCATCAATTTCAGCCTCAGTAATGTCAATATTTTCAGTTCTAATTAATTTTTCAAGTACCAAACGACCCTTAACTTGACGTTCAGCCATTATGCGTTGGTCAGCCTTGATTTCGTTAACTGTTTTACCAATTTGTTGAGCATAAATTTCCAATGTTGCACCATAGTAAGAAAGTTGTGCTTCCATACCTCTAATCATACGGTCAGTTTCGCTATTAATCATAGCTTCAGGAAGTTCTACCTTACTGTTATCAACAATTGTATCTAACAAACGATTGTCAACTTCAATTTCAGCATTTTGGTTGGCTTGTTCAAGTAAACGTTCACGAATGCTGTTAGTATATTGTTCTACAGTATCAAATTCTGAACTATTTTGAACAAATTCTTCATTAAGTTCTGGCATAATACGTTCACGAATATTATGAATTTTAACTTTAAATACTGCTGGCTTGCCTGCTAGTTCTGCTTGATGATATTCAGCAGGGAAAGTAACATTAACGTCCTTTTCATCACCAATATTTAAACCTACAAGTTGGTCTTCAAAAGTATCAATAAATGAATGTGAACCAATCTTTAATTGATATTTTTCTGCCTTACCGCCTTCAAAAGCCTTACCATCAATAAAACCTTCAAAATCTAGTGTTACAGTATCATCATTTTTTACTGGCTT
The DNA here is from genome assembly GCA_045538675.1 of Candidatus Onthoplasma sp. GTDB lineage: Bacteria > Bacillota > Clostridia > Christensenellales > UBA1242 > Onthoplasma. Next base: position 1,869 of record JAZSRW010000144.1, read on the forward strand.
GTTAGTTTCAACAAGACGTGAACCACGCATTAACTCACGGTCAATAGCTTCTTTTACTTGTTCGTCAGTAACCTTAACTTCGCTCTTTTTAAATTCCAATCCCTTATAGTCAGCCAAAGTAACTTCAGGAGTAGATGGTATTTCAAGCAC
>JAZSRW010000115.1:0-4624 GCA_045538675.1 Candidatus Onthoplasma sp.
TTATTTTATTTTTTGTAAAATTTGTATATTTTATTACAATGTTTAATAAACAAATTTCACTTTTTGCAAAAATTTATAAAATCTATTTAATTCTAACACCTTAATTAAAATAAAAAATCCACGACCTTAATCGTAGATTTAATAAAATTATTTATCAGATTCAGCGTCAGCCAATAACTTTTCATATTCGGTCATAACTTGGTCGATAATATTGTCATCAGCACACACACGTACAACATTTTCACGTTCGTTAACTTCAAATACTAGTGCCTCATCTTCCTCAATGCCAGCAAGTGGTGTAACTGGCAATAAAATAGCATACAAATCTTGCTTATCGCCATCATTTAGCGGGATAACTGCAATTTGCTCAAATTCGTATGGTTCGTCCTTTTCGTTATACAAAACAATGTTGTCAAGATTGTTTTCATCTAAAATTTGTTCGATTGGATTGATTTGTTTTTCTTCTTTCATAAAAATCTCCTATAAATTAAAGTGTGTCAAGATAATCTTGCAAAATAACCATTGCGGCAACTTCGTCCAGATGTTTTTTCCTTTTACGCCAATCACGATATTTTTGTTTTAAAATATCTTCGGCTATCACAGATGTCATACGTTCGTCCACCAGCACAAGTTTGCAACCGCTACGTTCTGCCAGTGTATTAGCAAATTCACGTGCCTTGCCAGCAATCATTTGTTCCTCGCCCTGCATATTATATGGCAAACCCACCACTAAAGTATCTACCCTTTCCTTAACTATCAAATCAGTAAAGTATTGATAATCTTCGTCTGTGCCTTTGGTATAATATGTTGTGTAAGGTGACGCCAACATCTTTAACAAGTCCGACAAAGCCACGCCAATACGAGCCTCGCCATAATCAATGCCCATTGCCTTCATAATTACCTCAATGTTATTTTACCACACAAAATACCAAAAGTAAAGCAAAAACCAAAACTTATCTAAAAGTGTTAAAACTTTTATTTTGTATCGCCTTAAAATAAATTGCATAAATGTATATTCTACAATTTTTTACAAAAACTACTATGGGAGGCAAATATGAAAGATTTTTTAATCGGTATGGGCATTGGCTTTATGGTAGGTGCTGTAATGGTTAAATCAAACAAAGATTTATCTAAAGCAGTAGAAAAAGGCAAAAAAGCCGTTGAGGAAAAGGTCGAAATGGGTAAAGATTTTATTGAAGATAATCTAACAAAAACCAAAAAGAAAGCAACCTCATCTCAAACCAAAAAATAATCCATTTTGTTAACTAAAAAAACATTATCGCAATTGATAATGTTTTTTATTTTAACTAATCGTCTAATAATGCTTTCAACAAGTCTTCAATTCCACCTGTAGGGGCTTCATCTTTTATGTTGCTAACATCAATTTCGTCATCGTCATCATCAAAATCTTTAAATGTATTAGATGTAGTCAATTTGTTAGGTTCTATATCTATTTCTTCATCTTTGTCAGCATTGTTTGGCAATGTAACTTCTATCTTTTGTTGAGTAATTGTAGTATTATGTGAATAATCATTGCTGGTAGCCTTATTATCTTCAACACTTGTACTTGTTTTAGTTACATTAATGTTGATATTAGTAGTTGTTACATTTTTTGAAGCAAACACTATATCTTGATTAGTGTGAGTAGGCATACTATTAGGTGTCAAACTTCTTGTTAATGAATTGATTGGTTGAAGTCTTGGTCTGCCACGTCCTCGTTTTTCACCCTCTTCAATTACCTCACTTGGGTCTACCTCTTTACGAGGTCTGCCACGTCCTCGCTTAACATCAACAAGCACATCATCAATGACTTCTTCATCAGTTTGATTATATTGATGGTTGTCGTTTACATCTTCTTCAACCACATATTCAGTTGAACTATCTAAACTTTCAATCTTATTAGACGAGGTTTGACCATAACTTTGATTATTAATCTCTTTACCTGACAAGATGTTTCGTATATTTGATTTAAACAAATCATAATCTGCTTCAAATGCATCATCATCTTCATCTAATAATTTACTTGTAGATTGTATAGGTTGTTCAATCTTAATTTCTTCATCATTACTTGCAGTATTATTAGAGCCATTTATTAATTGCTCAACTTCTTCATCATTGATAACTTCATCTAAATCGGTTGGCAAACTAAATGTAATTTCCTTTCTTGGACGACCTCTTCCACGCTTTTCGCCAACTTCTACAATTTCATCAGGATTAACAACTTTACGTGGTCTACCACGTCCTCTCTTTTCGCCTACTTCAATTATAGCATTAGGATCTACTTCCTTACGTGGTCTTCCGCGTCCGCGTTTCTCGCCTACTTCTACTACAGTATTAGGGTCTACCTCTTTTCTTGGACGACCTCTACCTCGCTTTTCGCCTACTTCTACAATTTCATCAGGATTAACAATCTTGCGAGGTCTACCACGCCCTCTCTTTTCGCCTACTTCAATTATAGCATTAGGATCTACTTCCTTACGTGGTCTTCCGCGTCCGCGTTTCTCACCTACTTCTACTACAGTATTAGGGTCTATTTCTTTCCTTGGACGACCACGTCTTTCAACCTTAGTTTCGCCATACAATTCACGTTGAATTTGCTTAATATCAATTTCTTGACCTTCTTCAATATTATGGTCAATACGATATTGCTCAAAATCAAAGTCTTCAAGCATATCATCTTTACGATTTTTACGCTTTAGGTAACTATTATATGCTTCAGCAATACATTCACGTACCAAATCGTAAACTTCCAAGTATTCAGGCAAAAATTCGCCAAGATTATCAATAATTACTTCTTCGCCTAGGCTTAACACATCTTCAACAGATTTACCTATCATATTTTCAACCATTAAAGATGTAATTGCTATTGCATTAGGGTTGGCAAAAGCCCTAAATTTTGCTTCAGCAATCACGCCACCTATCACACGCCAAGTAATTTCAATTACCAAACCTTCATCATCTTCACCCACACGTCCAATAGCGTCAGGTTTAGATATACGACCAGTATGTTTTGCATTATAAAATAACTCTAAAATTTTTCTATTACACGTTTTCATCTTTCTTCTTTCTACCTCTCTTTTGCTTTAAAGTAGATTTTGATGAATATGTTGGTGAAAAACTACGTAATTTTTCAACACATTCCTTGATAATAGCAACCGCCACATCAACTTCTTCATATTCATTATTTTTAGAAAAACTAAATCTAATAGTACCTTTAGCAAGGTCATCACTCATACCCATAGCCTTAAGTACGTGTGACACTTCAATACTATGTGACATACAAGCACTGCCAGTGCTTACATACACACCCTTAAGGTCAAGCATCATAAGTAATGCACTACCATCAATACCAACAAATGTAGCACTAACAATTTTAGGCAACTTTTGCTTGTCATAACCATTGATAATCACATCTGGGACTTCACGTGTAAGTTGAGCCACAAAGTATTCACTAAGTGTTTTAAGTTTGTATTGATTTTGCTTCATATCACGATATGCAACTTCCGCCGCCTTTGCAAAACCTGTAATACCAGCCACATTTAGTGTTCCACCTCTACGACCACGTTCTTGACTACCGCCAAAATGGATATTGTCAATATCAATCTTATTGCTAATATAAAGCGCACCAACGCCCTTAGGTCCATAAATCTTGTGTGAAGATATACTTAATGCATCAATACCCATATCTTGACAATCAAAGTTCATACTACCATATAGTTGCACCGCGTCAGTATGGAAAATAATGCCATATTCCTTAGCGGTTTGAGCAATTGCCTTAATGTTTTGGATAGTACCAACTTCGTTGTTAGCAGACATAATTGAAATAAGTATTGTGTCAGGACGAATAGCACCAATAAGTTCGGCAAAATTAACAAATCCGTGATGGTCAACATCTAGATATGTAACATCAAAACCGTTCTTTTCCAAATACTCACACGCATCTAGTACTGAATGATGCTCAAATTTTGAGGTAATAATATGATTACCCTTACCCTTGTTAGCCATTGCAATGCCGATAATTGCCCAGTTGTTAGCCTCAGTTCCACCTGATGTAAAGTATATTTCACTAGGACTAACGTTTAATGTTTTAGCAATAGTGTCCCTAGCATTATCAATGTACTTGTTGGCGTCCCTACCTACACCATGCACCGAATTGCTGTTGCCATAACACTCGGTCATCACAGGCATCATTGCTTGTAATACTTCCGCACTCATTTTGGTTGTGGAAGCATTGTCAAAATAAATTTCAGCTTTCATAATTTTCTTCTCCGCTTGGATTGTACAATACAATATGGGTCTTGGCAATACCATTTTTAAAAATTTTTTATGATTTTTTTAATATTTTTTCTTTATTTTTTATGAATTTAATTTGATTTTTGCCATATTTTTAAAATTTAATATAACTTCGACCTTAATTCTTCATTTTTTTCACTAAAAAAGAGGCATGATAAAATCCACACCCCTTTTAGATTTATATTTGTTTATTTCTTTGCCTTTTGCTCTTTAGCACGTTCCTTTTGGAATTTGCTCTTGCGATTGATTAGATAGTAGTTGATAAAGCGATACAATTTGTACACAATTACAATAGCCATTGTTAGCATAATTGCAATAAATGATACCTTTG
>JAZSRW010000015.1:0-2652 GCA_045538675.1 Candidatus Onthoplasma sp.
CTTGGCCTCCGACTTCACCTTCAAGATATATTTTATCTTCAAAACCGCCACGGGTTTCACGTTTTTTTAATCTAATATCTTCAACTTGTTCCATATTGATATTTTTGTGCTTTGCTATGGCGTATATAACTTCTAGTAAATCGGCTAATTCTTCAGGGTCATCTGCTTCCACAAATTCGTTTGCCTCTTCAAACAACTTTTTATGAAGTTCCGCTAAATATTCTTCGTTGTTAAGAATATGATAAATAGGATTTTCACCATTAGCACGTATAATATCAATAATCTTATTTCTTACTAACTTTCCGTAACTCATGATTACCTCAATTCTTCACTTTTCACTCTTCATTCTTCACTACGCTTTGACTTGCATCAAAGCGTTTGCTAACTGGTCAGGGCAAGATGTTGGTTTAAAACCACATTTAATATCTTTGCATTTATTTATTACATCTTCAGGTGTCATACCTTCAACCAGTGCTGAAATGCCCTTTAAATTACCATTACAGCCACCCAAAAATTTAACATTACTTACTTTGCCGTCAATAATGTCAAAATCTATTTGCATACTGCAAGTTCCTTTAGTTTTGTACGAATAATGCATAAATACCTCCCATTTAAAACTATAACCTTTTATTAATTTAAACACCCTCCTATTACAAAGGGGGAATATTAAGGGGGAAAGCAGTTGCCCCCTTAAATAAAAAATATCGCCCCTGCAACACTTGCATAAGGACGATATTATCGCGGTTCCACCTTATTTAACTAACCACTAAAAATAGCGGATTAATTCTCTCAATTTTTAGGTCTTTTCCCTAGTGTCAAAATCTCATACAGTGGTTTCAAATGCTTATACTATGCCCCAATCTCAGCCGGCAGGGAACTCTCTGTAACAGTTGACAAACATTCTACTTGTCTATAATCTACGATTTATTAAGATACTGAAAGATTTAACTTTCATAATATATTATAAATCTTTTAGTAAAAAAGTCAACAACTTTTTAAAATTTTTTATAAATTTTACAACTTCTTTCAAGGCTTAATTTTAATATGACAAATTTTCACCATATTCTAATTCAAGCGAAACCATTTTATCCATTACGCCTTCAACATATTCACTATAAATATAATTACTTAAAGGAATAAGATTGCCTTCTTTGTCATAATTGCGTTTAAATATCGAATCTATAATATTATTTAACCCATATCTATGGCTTGCAATTATCAATCTCAGTTGCTTATCTTCAGTAAAGTCAATTTCATTCCAAATACTACGTTTAGTGCCGTCAATATCAATGAAATATTTATCCGTTTTTAATCTATTGGCAAGATTATAACCTATATTATAGTAAGTATATTCTATACAAGTTGCCCCGTTAAAAATATCCACCTCATCAGGATTGCAATTTACTTTAGGCACTTTATCTTTCCAAATTTGAGGTGTTAACCATTGTTGTCCTAATGTTTTTAATATATCTTCTTTATGTAATCCTGTAAGCCCACCACAGCCTATTTCGTTAATTACATCTGTACGATAACTACTTTCCATAAAAGCAATTGCTGTAACCGCATACTCTATATCTTCAGGCCAAAATTCCTGCGAATAAGGATTTGCCCAATCACTAGCACCGCAAGTTTTAAAATAATCTTCAATTGCTAAGGCAAAATCCTTGCTTAATTCCAAAACATCTTGTTCGTCAGCCACTTGATATATTTCGCCATTAAATTTTTTAGGTGTAGTTGGCAATTTCTTTTTTCTTAAATCTTGCAATCTATCATATTCATCTTTTTTTATAGGTTTTTCTGGCACAATTTCTTTTGAAAAATATTTAAAATCTGTCACATATCTATTTTTATTATTTTGATGTGCTTCGTATCCTAATGCCCCACCTAAAGCAACTAATGATGCAGTAAGCATTGAAGCAGTTGCAATTGTAACCCTTTTCACTGTTTTAAATGTAGGTTTTTTGATTGTCATACATTACCTCTAATTAGATAATATCATAATTAAAATTTTTTGTAAAGTAAATTATGATTACTTAAAGTAAAGTATGTATTAAACTAAAGTTTTTACAAATACTATTATTAAACCTTATTAGGTTGAGGAGGATTTATGTTCGGTCGTAACAAAAAAGAGAGAAATGCACAAAATGCTAAAAATGTAAGCAATTGTTCAAATTCTCAAAACAGCAGTGCTCAAAATGCACAAAATTGTGGCACTAGAAATGCAAAAAATAGTTCTAATGCTCAAAACACAAAAAACGCATCTAACAGCACACGCAACACAACTAGAAATTGCAACTAATTTATAGTAAAAAAGAACCTAAATTGTTAGGTTCTTTTTATTTATAATAATTATTTACTTAATGTTGTTTGATTATTTTTTTCCATTTCAGACTTAATAAAATCTGTAACTCTAATTGCCTTTTTACATTCAGAACAAACATAATTATCAGTCCAAGATTGATATTCCATAATAGCACCATCATCAGGGCATACAATTTTTTCAGGAACTTCAAATTGAAGTGGGATTAATTTAGTGATTCTACCTATCTTTTCTTTTTTGGTTAATGTAACAATTACCATTTTTTATCTCCTCCTTAAGTTAATCGCATTATAACACACTAATTCAACCTTTTCAATACCTTTTTAAAAATT
>JAZSRW010000110.1:0-2683 GCA_045538675.1 Candidatus Onthoplasma sp.
TTTTTCAAGATATTAGTATTATTAAGGGGTGTTAATATGTGGACAACTTAAAAAAACACAATATAATGTGTTAAAGCCTAAATAATACACCACATATTGAAATTTTAAAATAAAAAAATGTGGACAAGTTGTGTAAATTTACACACATTTTGTCCACATTTGTGTGGAAAAGTAGAAATTTATCGAATTAATGCTTCAAAATTTGAGATTTTAAGTCGCTAATTAAGGTTTTAGTTTTTTGATTTGTACGAATTTGGCTACTAATTTTATCTCTAGCGTGGACAACTGTACTATGGTCACGATTAAAGATTTTACCAATAGCCATTAAAGGCATATCAATCATATCACTAATTAAATACATACAAAGTTGTCTAGGTTCAGCAATTTCATTATTTCTACGTCTACTAAACATATCATCTTTTGAAATTTTAAAGAATTGACATACTGTTTGAATGATTTTTTCAGCATCAAGAGATTCTTTTTCAGGTTCATCAATATCTTTAAACGCTTCTCTAGCATCTTCCATTGTAGCTGAAGGTTTACCAGTTAATTGAGCATAGAATACGACTTTTGCAAGCAATCCTTCCATTTCACGAATATTTATATCTAATTTTTGAGCAATGTAGTCAATAACTTCAGGGTCAACAAAATAACCTTCTTGACTTGCTTTAGTACTTAATATGGCTACACGTGTTTCGTAGTCAGGAGTTTGAAGGTCTTGAATAAGCCCGCTACTAAATCTTGAACGTAAACGGTCTTCCAATGCAGACATTTCCTTAGGTGAACGGTCAGAAGCAATAATAATTTGTTTATTGTTTTGGAACAAATCGTTAAAAGTATTAAAGAATTCTTCTTGAATACCCATACGATTAGATATAAATTGAATATCGTCAATCATTAATACATCAACGTTACGATATTTTTCTCTAAACAAAACGTCGGCACGATTACCTGAACGTAAAGCGGCAGTATAATCGTTTGTAAAATTTTCACAAGTTGAATACAAAACATTTAATTCAGGACGATTTTCGTTTAAGTAATTACCAACAGCGTGAAGCAAATGAGTTTTACCAAGACCAACACCACCATAAATAAATAGTGGATTAAATTTAGAACTTGGATTTTCGGCTACGCTACGCATAGCAGCATGCACAAATTGGTTACTTTTACCTACTACAAAATTATTAAAGGTGTACTTTTGATTAAATTTAGATTGAACTTTAGTATTATCAACAGGTTTTTCAACAATGTGGACAGGTTGTATATTTTGAAGTTCGTTTTCTTCAATAATTCTAACTTCAGTGTATAAATTAAAAACATTATGAACCGCTGATTGAATTTTGGATAATATATTAGAACTGATTGCTTGATGTTTAACTGAAGAGTTTGGTGCAACTAATATAAGTTCATCATCATGATAACTAGCAGGTTTTAGTTTGGTAATCCATAAATCAAAGGTTATTGCAGTAACTTGGTTTTGTAAATTACTTAATACTTTGTTCCATTGTTCTTGTAACATAATACACCTCACTTAATAAATTAATATAATTAATATTTATTATATAACGAAAAAAATCAAAAGTCAATGGTAAATTTCAAACATATTGAAAAATTTTATAAGCAAAAAAAATGAAAGTCCTAATTTTTAACTTTCATTTTTTTGTTGACCTTGTTCAATGTAGATTTTATTACCGTCTAAATTTAAAGTTGTATCAGCACAAGTAATAATGGTTTGATAATTTTTAACAATATTAAGAAGCCTTGATTGACGATTGTTATCTAATTCACTTAAAACATCGTCCAGTAAAAGAATTGGATATTCATTAACTTCATCTTTAATAATTTCCATCAGAGCCAATTTTAATGTCAAAGCAACAGTTCGCTGTTGACCTTGTGAAGCAAAATATCTACAATCTTGATTATTAATCTTAAAAATAATATCATCACGATGAGGACCTATTAATGTGTGTTGCATTTCAATTTCTTTTTTTAAATTTAAATTAAATTGATTTAATAAATCGTCAAAAATAGAAATATTTTCTTTTTGTTCAAAAGAATACAAAATATCCAGTTTTTCGCTCAAAATAATTGAGTTGTATATTAATTTAGAATATTTTTTTAAATTATCAATAAATAAAATTCTTTTTTTAATTATTTTTTCAGCGGTAGAAATTAATTGAGGAGTCCAAATTTTTAATTGTTCTATTTTATTTTCTTCACTTATATTTGATTTTAAAACACAATTACGTTGTTTTAATATTTTATCATATCTAATCAAATCAAACATATATTGTTTATCAAACTGACTAATTGATATATCTAAAAAATGTCTTCTATCTTCAGGAGTTTCTTTAATTAATTTTAATTCATCTGGTGAAAAGTATACAATATTAAGTTCACCAATTAATTGAGTTAATTTAACTATAGGAATATTATTTACTTTAATAATCTTTTTATTTTGATTACTTAATATTATTTCAATAGTTTTATTACCGCCAATTGTATTAAAGTCTATTAAAACATTTGAATAAGTTGAATTAAAATTAATCATTTGACGTTCTTTTGATGTTTTAGGACTTTTACTAATAGCACAAAGATAAATACTTTCTAACAAATTTGTTTTACCTTGAGCATTTTTACCCAATATAAAATTAACCCCATCACTAAACTTAATAATGGAACT
>JAZSRW010000072.1:0-6363 GCA_045538675.1 Candidatus Onthoplasma sp.
GTAATTATTTATATTTTTTATTTGATTAAAAAATTTATCACCTTAAAATTAATTAATAATAAAAATTTGAGGCTAGTCAAAGCCTCAAATTTTTATTTGATTAAAACAATTTAATCTATCAAGCAATTTATAGTTCCGCCAAATCTCTGTTTGTTATTACCACCATAATTCAAATACAATTCATTATTATTTGGTGATAAAGAAACTCTTACACTTTCTGAGAAGATATCCTTCTTTTGCTCAGTATTACTATAACCTGTAGGTAAAAGTAAATCTGATATCTTTTTTGTCACTTCACTAAATTTCAAACTTCCATCATCCTTTGTCGCAATTGTTCCGTCATCATTATACTCATCATACACTTTATACGAAACCTCACTACTTAGGAATTCATCACCATAATAGAATCTCGTATATAATTTAAAGTCATTATACCTGTACACATATCGATTAGAGAAAGTGTAGTATCTATCAGCCAGTCCATAAATAGGACGATAATATACATCTTCGCCATTTACATTAATCTTGGTCCAACCCTCCACAATTTTAGCGTAAAGGACTTTATTACCACCTTCTTCCTTAACTGTATAACTATTTGAAACCCAATCAATTGATTCACTACTTAAAGAATACTTTTTTCCGTAGTCCTCTCCATCTTCACCAAAACCGTCACGCAAGGCTTTAAGGGTTATAGTTGTTGGTTCGTCACTTATATAATCAGATATCTTTGAACCGGAACCTGTTACTCGGTATATTGTAATCGTTTGCTTTAATTTAGCCTCTTCAGTAATTGCTGATAATGTATAAGATTTGCCATCTGTATCTACTGTTGGCAATCCAGCAGTTATATAACCATTTTTTATCAAAGCAAATTCACAAGAAACATTTGCAAAACTTCCCGTACCATCAGTAACTAATTTGTAGTACATTGGCGTATCAGTTAATCCCATTTGATGTATTGTAAATCCTGCAACATTACTATTGCGTGGAACTAATACTACTCCTGGAATTTTAACCGCATCATCAACTTCTTCAAGAGATAAATGTATAGCAGTCTCATCACCACTACCTGGCAATGTTACAAATTTATTATCAGTAATATAATAGTTATAACCACTGCCTGATGCCTCTACTTTTTTAACCTCAACAGTAATTGAACCTGCAAAACTTTCTAACCCTGCATATACATCTCGTTTTAATTTAAACGCATTTGTATCTTCTGATGTCAAATCAGACACTTGCCACTTTAACGATGATTTATTAATATCATTTAATTCAACCGCCGAATTGTCTGGAGATGATATTAAATCGAAAGTCAATCCATTTGCTACCAAATTAATAGTTTTTGAAATAGAATACTGTTTCAAATCATCATCACTTAATGTAGTTATTTTATTACTATACCCTGCAAGATTTAAAATATAAGCATAGCCATTTGAGTTTTGTATAGCCTTATCAGGAATTCCCTCATATTTTAGTTGGTCTTTTAAATCATCTGAATAGTTTTGATACATTTGACGACCAATTTCCATTTGTTGTCCATAACAATATAACTCATTTCCTTCACGATAATATTTAGGAACCTCTACTTTTTCAACACCAATAGTTGATAATACATCCATAATATCTTTTCCGAAACTGCTTTCAAAATTATCTTTATTAATCGTCACAGTTCCATTAATATCCCCTAAAACATTACGTGATGTAGTACAATTTAGGTAAATCAAAGGTATTCCATTCTCTTTAATCTCATTATATACAGCCATCTTATAACCCTCTAAACCTTGATTACTATATGAAGTTAAATCCAATTTTATTGGAACTATTATATAACTATCGCTATACGCTTGTAATTCACCATCAATCCATACAAGTTCACGCCCATACGAAGACGACAAATATCCCATGCTGGCTCCATTGATTTGTGAAAATGCCGCTTGAGCATTATCGTTAGCAACATTTACAGCATTACAAATACATGTAATCATTGCAAGTCCTGGAACTGTAAATATCGCAGCTATAAATGCAGTAGTAGCCACTGCACTTAGTGATGATAATGCCGTCATACCGAAAGCAAGCACCGCTTCTCTAACCCCAGGAATACACATAGCAACTACAAAGCCTGCGGCTGCCACTGCACCACCTGCCCACGCTAGCCACCACTCATTGTTTTTAGCTTCCTCTATATTGGTTGGGAATACTGCCGTACCAGTAACTTCAAACAAACTTCCCGATGCAGAATAACAACTAGTAACTTCTCCATTTTTTTCTTGCGTGTAATCATAAGGGCCAAACACTGTAGTAAATCCAAAACAGGTTTCTACATCACGTCCAAGATAACCATTAAATTCACAGAATGAATATCCAAATGTTAAATGATATCGTTCAGCAGCTACCACGTCATCGTCAAAAGCCTCTTCAATTACTGGTTTACCGTCTTTGTACTCCTTTATCATCTTTTTAGTTAACCCTAATTGGTCAATACTTTCAATATGAGTCCAGAGCTGAGCCCTTAAGCTGTCATCTAACAGTTTAGAATTAGCAATTTTATTACTTTGTTCATAATACCAGTTTTTATTATTACCATAATTGTGTTTAGTATGACCTGTTTCTGTATTATTATTGGTAATAGGTTGTGGGTTATTGCCACCTGTAGTAAAGTATAATTTTTTAAAGTCAGGGATTTCTGTTGCTATACCATATTTAGTATAAAGTTTAGCTTTTTGACCAAGTGGTTGATATATTGTATATATAATTTTTTCATTTTGTTTACTTTCTGTATCTTCGTAACCACATCCAACTTCAGTTATATATGAAGCGTCATACAAAACTTGAATAGAATCACCTGTTGAAACCGATGGTTGTGAAATTACCCTAGCAAGACTACGGAACATAGTATATTCTTTAGCCCAACCCCTTGCTTTAGTATTAATTGGATTTTTATTATTAGTAGTTCCAGTGCCATCCTTATCATACAATCCATTTAAACGTGTTGCAGATATATTAATCTTTCCAGTATGAATATAATGTGCGTTAGCAATAAACAAGCCATTATTTTTATATCCATATTCTGAAGCACCTTCCGCAAATGAAGATTGTTGAACCATATCAACAGTAAATGGATAATAATGCTTTCCTTTAATGGTTGCTTTTTCATTCGTTTCCACCAATCCCACTAATCCGCCATAGTTGTAAATATTAGGATAATAAATTATACCATTTGATGATTTAAATGTAGTATCTCCTAATGTATAGTTAGTTATATAAACACCCTCTCCATCAGTTTTCTCTTTAGCATCACATAGTTCTGCCGATATTGAACAATCTATTAATTCTTCACCACTCATTCCGCCTATTAAAGCACCAATATATTGTGATGATTTTGAACCATCAGAGTTATATACTTTAATTTTACTTGAACTTCCTGCAAGGTTTATATTATAAACATTACCGTCAACATAACCTATAATTCCTCCAATACAATAAGAATCAGTTACTATTTGCTCATTGCCATCATCGTCTTTATATTGTTGAACCCTTACATTTAAATTTAGATTTGGCATATCGCTTTCAATATCAAAACCTGCCGAATATCCAATATAGCCACCAACAAATAATTTTCCTGCTACGTATAAAGGTTTACCTGCGGTGTTATTTTCAACTGTTGGATATGTTAATGTATTAGGTTTACAGTTTACACGACCATAAATCCCACCAACATTTATACCTAATGGAGCATAAACACTTACATCTCCACCAATCTTACAGTCAGTAATTTGCGGGCCATTGGTATCTTCAGTACTTATAAATGCCTCAAGGCGTCCAATAAATGCACCAATACCACCATCAACTTGGTTATATTCATATTTTTTAGAATACAATCCAAGTAAAAGGTCTTCAAAACTCTTATGAGTATCACCATACTGATTAGTGCCTGTTATAGTCGTAGGATTACCTACATAATTAGATGTCATATTTACAGTAACGTAATTATCAGTTTCTGATGTGTTTATCATCTTATATTTATCATCTGTTCTAACATTTGCGTATGTTGTAATTGATGTAAATATAGACATTGCCGCTTCACCATCTAAATCTTCAATATATCCGGCAATACCTCCTATATTGGTTGGCAAGAAATATATTGGTTCTTCTGAATCCGAATCTGAATTTTCTTTACGCAAACCATCAAATACAGAACCCCACACATTCACTTTTTTAGAAATTTTAATATTTTCAATACTGCTATTTCTAGCATAACCAAACAAGCCACCAACATTCATATTGCCTATAATTTCCATAGTTGCATCTTCTTCATCAGTTCTAAATTCTAAACCTTTGATTTGAGAATTTGTAAGTACTGAACCAGCAAGTCCACCAACATTTGCAACACCTGTAATTTTATTAAATTTAAATGCTTTCTTTATATATTCTCCGTTTACATCTTTGTCAAAGTTAAATTCAAAGGCATTTGCTGAACCAACCATACCGCCTACATCAACGATACCATAAACCGAACCTAATGATGTTGGGTCAGAATCTTGAAGTGCTCCAGTATCAATTGCTCCACTAACACCTACATTCCTAGCAGTATAGGTTACTGTTACTGTAGCCCTTGAACTACCTATTATACCACCAACACCATACATTCCATAAACGTTTGCATTGTTTAAGCAATCTAAAAATGTTATCTCGCTAGTATTTTGTGAAAATCCAACAATTCCTCCAACATTTTTTAATTGAGATATATTAGTAAAAGTTGCTCTACTTTGTGGATCGTCGTATCGAGTACCATAAATTAAACTCTTACCACCATTAGCATTTTCAGTATCGGTAACAAAAGGACAACCAACTTCACCACTATTCATAACACCAAAAATTGAATTTAAGTCTTTATGAACATTACCGACAACTCCACCGACATTAGAAATTACAAAATCATAACCCATCGTATTTTGTTTAATAAATAATGTTGAGCTATTGTCATTTAATGGTAAAACAGTATTATTATTCATAATACTTCCTGTGTTAGATGATAATGGTGCTGCAGTATCCCAAAATCCTATTAATCCACCAAAATTTTCAGCCTTTTGTTGTGTTGTTGCGTTGGCTACTAGTTTTGGACAAACAAAATCTACTACAGCATAAGAACTTTCAATAGCCCAAGTCAATCCATCAAACTTTAAAGATTCTGTAGCTTTGTAATGACCTATAAATCCACCAACATTTCCAACACCTTGAATTAAAATATTCTCAGGAACATCACTTAAAATATTAAATTCTGAACAATGAGAAACTCCGGCAATTATACCTACATTTTTACCATTTCTAGCAATAAATTGATTAATTCCAGTTATTGGACATGATATTAATGTTAAGCCTTTATCTTTTTCACCACTTCCATACTGACCAATCATCAATCCTCTTACAGTAGATTGGTTTACACTAGTTTCTTTAATTCCAACTTCTATCTTTGTGCCAGAAATTGCCACATTAGTTATAGATGCGTTTTCTTCAATAGCAACTTTAGCAACTGCTCCTCCATAAACACCTTCAACTATTGCATTTTGCAATTCTACACTTAATGATTTATTCGTATTTAAATTAGTTATTTTATGCTTTACTGTACTAGGGTTAACATTTCCTCCAGCATCAACAGTTAATCCTAAATCACCTCCGGTTAGAGTTGCAGCAATTCCTCCAAATGTAGGAGCAATATATGCATTTTTATCACTATTGGCAAATGCTACTGAAAATCCGGCAATACATCCACCTTTCATTTCGCCAACGATACCTGCAATATAATCATCTACCTCGCCTAGTGTTCCTATTGTAATATATGAATCTTCACTACTATGAGAAGTAACAATAATTCCACTATTTTCAGTTACTAATCCACTAACTGAAGATGTAAGCATATCAGCAACATTGATAGATATGCTAATTTTATCGACAATATTAATAGCACCTGTTTCTGTATTGTTATTAATAAATCCAGCAACCGACTTGTTTGTAGAGTTTTCGATATTAATATCATTATCTTTTAATGATTCTGTAATATTTATTGTTCCTTCGTTACTATAAATCAAACCCGCTATAGAATTACCAACTGATGTTCCATACTCCGAATTAACCGCCAATATGTTAATATCAGAATTAAATGAATGAATATGTAGTTGTTTATCTTTCCTTACTTTATATACCAATCCAGAGATTCCTGAATCTGAATAACCACTATTTGGATTTGGAATAATTTTTCCAGTAACAGCAACTTTGTATATTGTAGCAAATGAATCAGTTTTGTCATCACTACCAACATTATTAACTACTGTAGAAGTTGCAGTACAACTATCTTTTAATTCA
>JAZSRW010000085.1:0-4248 GCA_045538675.1 Candidatus Onthoplasma sp.
CCGCTTGGCCTCCGACTTTAGTATCCTTAGTCTTGTGTCCAACAACACCCTTTCCACCACGATTTTGACTCTTATATTCGCTTGCAGGCATACGTTTAATATAACCTTCATCAGTAAGTGATATAACAACTTCGTGTTTAGCAATCAAATCGCCAATATCAATATCATCATAATCAAAACTAACTTCACTCTTACGAGGACGTGCATACTTATCTTTAATTTGCAATATTTCTTCACGAATAATTGCTGCAATACGTGCAGGTGAAGCCAATATATCGCTCAATTCTTTAATAGTTGCACAAAGTTCAGTTAATTCAGCATTAAGTTTTTCAACTTCCAAACCAGTCAAACGTGATAATTTCATTTCCAGAATTGCATTCCCTTGCTTTTCGCTTAAATCAAACTTGCTTTGTAGTTTAGCAATTGCATCTTGCTTATCTTTTGACTTTTTGATTATTGCAATAACTTCATCAATATTTCTAACAGCAATTACAAGCCCTTCAATTATATGCTCACGTTCTTTTGCTTTTTCAAGGTCATAAGATGTACGACGAGTAATAACTTCCTTTTGGAATGCTAAGTATTCTTCCAAAATTTGTTTTAAGTTTAATAGTTGTGGTTTATTTTTTGATAAACATAACAAGATAATACCATTAGATACTTGTAGTTGTGACATCTTGTATAATTGATTTAATACAATTTGTGCATTAGCATCTTTTTTAATTTCAATAACGATACGAAGTCCGTCCTTGTCACTTTCGTCACGTATATCACTAATACCTTCAATACGCTTATCTTTAACAAGATCCGCAATTTGCATAATAAGTTTTGCCTTGTTTACTTGATAAGGGATTTCAGTTACCACAATACGATAACGCTTGCCGTCGCCATAAGTTTCAATTTCGGCACGTGAGCGGATAATATATCCACCACGACCAGTGCGATATGCTTCCTTGATTGCACCTAAACCTAACACCAAACCACCTGTTGGAAAATCTGGAGCAGGAACAACTTGCATAAGTTCGTCAATAGTAATTTCAGGATTATCAATAAGGGCAACAACACCATCAATAACTTCGCCTAAATTGTGAGGCGGAATATTTGTAGCCATACCTACTGCAATACCATCGCTACCATTTACAAGCAAATTAGGAAAACGGCTAGGAATAACCACTGGTTGCATACGTGTATTATCAAAGTTTGGATAAAAATCAACTGTATCCTTGTCAATATCACGAAGTAGTTCGTTAGAAATTTTACTTAAGCGTGCTTCAGTATAACGATAGGCTGCTGCCTTATCACCGTCCACCGAACCAAAGTTTCCGTGACCGTCAACCAATAATTCATTGATTGAAAAGTTTTGTGCCAAACGAACTAAAGCGTCGTAAACAGAACTATCACCATGTGGGTGATAACGTCCTAACACGTCACCGACGATTTTAGCACATTTTCTAAAAGGTTTATCACTCCACAAACCTTCTTCGCTCATAGCATATAAAATACGGCGATGTACGGGCTTTAAGCCGTCACGAACATCTGGAATAGCACGTGACACGTTAACTGCCATTGCGTAGTCCATAAACGACTCTTTCATTTCGTGTTCAAGGTTACGCTCTAAATATCTAGTATTATCAATTTTTTCAAATATTTCACTTTTTTTCATAACTTATCTTTCCTATATATCAAGATTTTTCACTTTGTCAGCATTTTCATTGATGAATTCACGTCTTAATTCTGGACGCTCGCCCATTAGCATATCAAATATTTCATTTGCTTCAATAGCGTCATCAATTTTAACTTGAAGAAGTGTACGTGTTTGAGGGTCCATAGTTGTTTCCCAAAGTTGGTCTGGGTCCATTTCGCCTAGACCTTTATAACGTTGCACTTCAGCACCCTTACTACCGTTAAGTTCCAAATCTCTATTTAATTCTTCGTCACTATAACAATATGTTGCCTTTTTACCACGTTGAACTTTGTATAGTGGTGGTTGAGCGATATAGATATGTCCGCCTTCCACTAATGGACGCATAAATCTAAAGAAGAATGTTAATAGCAATATTCTAATATGCGCACCATCGACGTCCGCATCAGTCATACATACAATTTTGTCATATCTAAGTTTACTCAAATCACAAGTTTGACCAATTCCGCAACCAAACGCTGTAATCATTGCTTGAATTTCAGCATTTTCAAGTGCTTTTGCTTCACGCACCTTTTCAACGTTTAATATCTTACCACGTAGTGGCAATATTGCTTGGAAACGACGGTCACGACCTTGTTTAGCACTTCCGCCCGCAGAATCACCCTCGACTATGAATATTTCACACACGCTTGGGTCTTTTTCACTACAGTCAGCAAGTTTGCCAGGAAGAGCCGTATTTTCAAGCACTGACTTACGACGAGTTGCTTCCCTAGCATTACGTGCTGCCTCACGAGCCTTTTGGCTTAACAAACATTTGTTGATTAATTCCTTGGCTTGACGTGGGTGCTCTTCCAAATATATTTCAAGAGCCTCACTCACAGCCTTTGTGGTATATGTTCTAATTTCATCATTACCTAACTTGGTTTTAGTTTGACCTTCAAATTGAGGTTCTTCCACCTTAACACTCACAACCGCAACAAGACCTTCACGAGTATCTTCACCGCTTAACTTTTGAGTATCCTTAACCAACTTGTTGGCAATCGCATAATCGTTAACAGTTTTTGCAACCGCTGCTTTAAAGCCTTCAAAGTGTTTACCACCTTCTTCAGTACGGATATTGTTAGCATAAGTGTGGATATTTTCGCTATAACTGTCAATGTATTGGAAACTTGCCTCAATTTCACATTGTGCTGGCACCATTTCGCCATTTTCGTTTTTACGCTTGTATGAATAAATCTTATCTACATAAATAGGTGCGTCAAACACACGTTCCTTAGTAGCAGTTAATTCTTGCACAAATTCATTGATACCACCTTCGAATACATAGTTATCTACTTGCTCTTGACCTTCACGTTCGTCCTCAATACGAATTTTTAAACCTTTATTTAGGAACGCAAGTTCACGCAAACGAACTTTAAGTGTGTCGTAATTAAATATAGTTGTGTCAAATATTTGGTCATCAGGCATAAAGGTTACACTAGTACCTGTCTTTTCAATCTTACCAACCACTTCAAGACGCCCTGTAGGTCTACCGCGGTGATATTCTTGATGATAGTGTTCGCCCTTTTGGAAAATATCAAGTAACAATGTGCTAGACAATGCATTAACAACTGACAAACCAACGCCGTGCAAACCACCAGATATCTTGTATCCGCCACCGCCAAACTTACCACCAGCGTGCAACTTGGTCAATACTAGTTCTGCCGCACTAACGCCTTCCTTAGGGTGAATACCTGTTGGGATACCACGCCCATTGTCAATTACTTGCACTGAGCCATCTTTAAGGATTGTAACACTAATCTCGGTACAATATCCTGCCAATGCCTCGTCAATACTATTATCCACAATTTCGGTTACCAAATGATGAAGACCACGTTCATCAGTAGAACCAATGTACATACCAGGACGCTTACGCACTGGCTCAAGCCCTTCCAACACTTGAATATTACTCTCATCATAACTAGTAACTTTACTTAATTCTTCTGCCATAATTTACTCCTAAAAATATCAAGATAAACCCACTCAAGTTTAATCCTTTAGTATATTATTCCCTAAATAATTAAAACTTAAAACAATTTACCTATAGTATATAATATATTATAGCATATTTATTAATATAAATAAAGTATTTTGCGCCAAAAACTTTGCAAATTATCAACAAAAAATCCACAAACTTTTTACAATTTGTGGATAAATATTTTTAAAGACCTAAACCACTAAGAAAGTCTTCTCCATTTTTCTTTATTTGTGCTTGCAACTTTTCGTCTAATGCTTTTAATTCTGCAATTGATATTTTTGATGCATTTATTTTGCTTTCTCTTGCCTTTGCAATAATTTGCGCCAATTCACCTTCTAAATCTTCTATTGCAACAATATCACAGCAATCTTCTAATCCTTCACACTGCTCTTGATATGTGTCCAACCCTCTTTCAATTCTTTGAATAAGATCCTCTTCTTCTCGTTGTAATTGTCTATAATGGTATATAAGATACTCTGATTTGCCTTCTTTTGGCAACTTTCTTCCAAAGCAATCTCTTGTATTAACTGATTTTGCCACAACTTCTGCTCTTTCCTTTTTACTCACATTAGGCATAACATATGGTTCA
>JAZSRW010000118.1:0-2375 GCA_045538675.1 Candidatus Onthoplasma sp.
AGTATTAACAATAACAAACAGCAACTACAAATGGTCTAATGTAAGTGAAGATTCTGTTGAATTGACATTTAATATTACCAAGGCACAAGCCGAAATTAAGGACTTGAATATAATTGGTTGGACATATGGCGAAAGTGTAAATAGTCCAAGTGCAACAACCAACTTTGGAATAATAGAATACACATATTCAACAGAAGAAAACGGAACATATAGCGAAAGTATACCAACAAATGCAGGAACATATTATGTAAAAGCAGAAGTTGATAGTACGTCAAACTATGACGGCGATAGTGCTACTAAGAAATTTGTAATTGCTAAAGCACAAGCAGAAATTACTAAATTTGATCTTAAAGGTTGGACATATGGTCAAACTGCAGGCGTGCCAACAATTACTACAAGTTCATTTATTACAAGTAGCGATATTAAATATTACTATAAGGGTACAGGTGATTGGTCTACTCAAGTTGTAGCAAATGCTGGAAATTATAAAGTAAAAGCAGTTATTGCTGAAACTAATAATTTTTATGGTTGCGAATCTGCCGAAGTTGGATTTACAATTGCAAAAGCAACACCAACAATTACAAAACCAACATATAATGCAATTTACTTAAATGTTGATGATGTTAAATCAAGTTATTCAACCGCTCCAGCGGCTAAAAACTTGTCTGGTGGTTCAGTTGCAGGTACTTGGAACTATAAAAATATTGCCTATAATGTAGGAGATAATGCAAGTTCATTTACACTAGAATTTAATCCAACCGATAGTAATAATTATAACGTTGCAAGTGCAGTAGTTAACTTTACTACAAAGTCAGTGGCTCATATCGGTACAACATATTATTTAAGTATTGAAAATGCTTTAAATAGTGCGGTTAGTGGTGATTTAGTATTTGTGTCAGCAGATACAACTGGTAAGGTTAAAATTACATCAAATTGCACTATTGCAAGTGGTGTAACGTTAATCTTGCCTCACGGTGCAGCAGATACAGACAGAAATAGTGATGGGTTGGCAACGTTAAATGGTTCAAGCAATGGCAACGTATCACAATTACAATGTGCTAGCAAGGTTGTTTTAAGTCAAGGTATAACATTAACAATTGCTAGTGGCGGTATATTGGAAATTTCTGGTATATTGTCAGGTTCTAATGGTGGTAGTGCTTATGCAGGTCATACTTGTACAAAGTATGCAGAACTAGTAATGGAAGCAAATTCAAAAATTTATTCTGACGGCGAAATAAAACTTACCGGATTTATTAATGAAAGTGCTTTAAATAATGGTAGTCAAATAACTATTAATAACGGTAGTGTGTCATTACCATTTGTATTACGTGACTTTAGGGGCGGAAGTTATATGTCCGCTACATATAGCGCTAAAGAAAAGGTTGGTGGTAGTTGGCTAAGGCCTGAATATAAATATTTTGAAATGGCTTCATTTAACCAATATCAATTTAGAAATATAAGTTCTAAATTAAGAGTTAATTATAATGGTAAACTTTATGGTTATGCTAATTTATATGCTAGTAACCAAAATAATTATGATGATATTAATTTTGTGGGCGCTGATAACTCATTTATGATACAATTTGCAACTAATGGGTATTTGGAAGCAAAATATAATCCAAGCACTGAAATTTGCGATTTGGATATTTATGGTGGTATGACTTTGAATTCATTATCATTAGAAGTTGCAGGTACAACTATTAAAACATCATCTGTATATTTTCCACTAAATTGGTGTTTTGATGTATCATTAAATAAATTAGATGGGCAAACTAGCGCAACATATACATTGACACAAAAGTTAAAAATGTTACCAGGTTCAAAACTAACAATTGGTGAGGGTGCAGTTGCTACATTTAGTAATTTAAATATTTATGATAATACCTATGTGGATACAACTACTGTTTCAGAGGTTACAAAATATCCAACATATAAGGTATTAAATGGTAAAGCAACTAGCGAAAAAATAGAGTCAGCGAAATTAACAGTTAATGGCACATTAATCTGTGACCAACTTGGTGGAAACGTCTATTCAGCTTCAAATGGAGCAGTGATTACAATTAATAATAATGTTGGTATATCAACTTATGAAACTGATGGTGCAGTGTCAGGAAGTTTGTTCTGGGCTTCAGTTACTGCCAAGGAAGTTAAATTTAACTATGATGAAAATGGTCAATTCCATGTTTATTTATATGGAATAAATAATAATTCTCAAGTAATTGATACATTTGATGTTACGGTAACAGGCACTTATACTTATAATGGAAGCAAGTGGTCAAAAACTGCTTAACAATACAAAAAAACGGCTTTTAAAACAAGTCGTTTTTTTGTTTAATTTATAGTATTACAATATTATAAATATAGTTAAAAAATAG
>JAZSRW010000104.1:0-5451 GCA_045538675.1 Candidatus Onthoplasma sp.
TGAAGTAAATAGTACAACAGCGATTAGTGGAGCAACAAGTGCGACATATATACACACATCAGAAGAATTGCCAGTAGGAACATATTACTACAAGGCAGTAGCAACCGCTAACGGACTAAGTACAACGTCTAATGAAGTGACATTGACTATAACTAAGAATGCTAATTTATTAATAATAGATGTGGTACAAGGTTTGGTATACAATGGAACAGAGCAAGTTCTTGCAGAAGGTAAAGACAGTGACGGTATTGACAATAATATTTACTATAGTATTGGCACTGAGTTGATTTCTACAAACTATGCAACAATAGGTTCAACCGAATTACCAAAAGCAACGAATGCTGGCGAATATACAATATATGTATATGTGCCAGAAAGTGACAACTACACCGCTATTTCAAGTAGTACAGTTGTAGAAATTGCTAGACGTGATAATAGTTTTGAAATAATTAGACCACAAAATCTAGTTTACAATGGCGAAGCTCAAGTGTTAGTACAAGTTATTGACCACGACGAAACTGAAAATAATGTATACTATAAGATAGATTCAGAATTAACAGCGTCTAATTACA
Organism: Candidatus Onthoplasma sp.; assembly: GCA_045538675.1. GTDB lineage: Bacteria > Bacillota > Clostridia > Christensenellales > UBA1242 > Onthoplasma. Next base: position 573 of record JAZSRW010000104.1, read on the forward strand.
ATGGCGGTACAACAAGCTTGCCAACAGCTACAGATGCGGGAACATATAAAGTTTACTTCTATGTACCTCAAACAACTAATTACACTGCTGTTTCAGGTAGAATTACTATTACAATTAATAAGGCTGAAAATACATTTAGAGTAAATGCTGGTAGCGATTTGTTGTATACAGGCGAAGCTCAAACATTGTTAGAAGTAATACCTACTTACGGAACTGTATATTATAATATCGGTGCTGAAGTAAACGCTGATAATTATCAAACTCTTGAAAGTGTGATAACTGAATTACCAAAGGCAACAGATGTTGGAACATACGAAATTTACTTCTATGTACCAGAAAGCACAAATTACTTAAGCTTAAATGGTTCGGTAGATGTAACAATTAATATTAAGTACACAACCTTAACAATCAATCCAAATGGCGGTACTTGGGACGGAAAAACCGAAAATACTACAATTACTGAAGGTAATGGAACAACTAAGACAATTGCAGATGCAGTTCGTGAAGGTTATACATTCACAGGTTGGACATATACAGGTGGTGGTAGTTGGGATTCTGAAAGCAAAGTATTTACCTACGGATCAAGCGATGCAACATTGACAGCGGTTTGGGACGGATTAATTTATGAAGTTTCATACAATGGAAATGGTGCTACAAGCGGTGAAATGAGCAATAGTGTACATACTTACGATATTGAACAAGCATTAAATGAAAACGCTTACGAAAGAATTGGTTATACCTTTGCAGGTTGGGCAATTGCTGCCGATGGCGAAGTAAAATATGCAAACCAAGAAGTAGTTGTTAACTTGGCTACTAATGGAGTATTTGAATTATTTGCAGTTTGGACAGCCAATACTTATGAAGTTGTATACAATGCAAATACAGGAACTGGTGAAATGGCTAACAGCACTCATACGTATGATGTTGAAAGTGCATTAACCGCTAATACTTATAGCAAGACGGGTTATAACTTTACTGGTTGGGCTACTGCGGCTGATGGTGAAGTTGTGTACGAAGACGAAGCAATGGTTAAGAACTTGGCAACAAGTGGAACTTATGAATTGTTTGCAATTTGGACTGCGGCTCAATACAAAGTATCGTTCAATAGCAATGGTGGTAGTGATGAAACGGATATAACTGTTACATACGATCAACCTTATGGAACATTACCTACACCTACTAAGGACGGATATACATTTGACAAGTGGTATTTAGAATCTGAATTAACTACAGTAATTACTGAAACGACTACTGTGGCTACAGCTAGCGACCATACCTTATACGCTAAATGGAGTATTAATCCTTATAAAGTAACCCTTGATTATCAAGGCGGAACTGAACAATTCTTATTTGCTAATGACGTTGCTATTAGTGGTACATATGATAATGAAACAGGTTTAGCATTTAATGGAAATTCATTACAAGTAGATATTATAAATGAGGAAATAGAACTTGATATTGGTAACAATATTGGTAAATATATGGCTTCATTCTACATCTATTCATATAATGAAACTGCTAGTCTTGATGTATATGTAGATGAAAATGCAGAATATGATACGTTGGCAGAAAAAGAAGTAAATCTACAACCTAATGTTTGGACATTTGTAACCTTACCATTTGAAATAAGTGTTGGCGACGGACTTGCTAGATTAACAATTTCTGGTAACAGTGGAAATGTTGTATACATTGATGATATTAAAGTAAGACGTATAGATGATTATAGTCCTAAGACATCTTATGACTATACAATCGAAAGTGATGAAATTACATTCCCATATGCAGTTAAGGCTGGTTATACATTCTTAGGCTGGAGTGCTAGTGTAGATGGCGGAAATTATGTAACAAGTCATACTGCTGGACAATTTGGTGATGTGACATACTATGCAATTTACAAGTTAAGTAATCCTACAGCTACAACTAGTGTGGATAATGCAACTATTACATACAAGGCAACAGACGCAACATTAACTGCTATAGTTAATACCGATGGGGTTGCTGTTGATAGTACAACATATCAATGGTATCGTGATGGTGTTGCAATTAGTGGTGCTACAAGTAGTACATATACACACGAAGCAGGTAGCCTAGATGTTGGAACTTATACATATTATTGTGTAGTATCAATTACTAAGGACGGCGAAACTTCTAGCGAAATTCAATCTACAAGTTTAACAATTGAAGTGGTTCAAGCGGAAAATGAACTTGAAATTAGTATGGAAAATTACACTTATGCTGGAACTATTAGTGAACCTCAAGTAGTAACTAATTCTAGCGAACAAACTGTAACATTCTATTACAACACTACAAGCGAAGCGTCTAATGGAAATGTATGGACAGATATGACTTCAACAACTCTTCCAGTTGGAACATATTATATGTATGCAACAACTAATAACTCTACCAACTATAAGGCAGGAGTATCTAATGTGGTAGAATTTGTTGTAGAACCTGCAACAATCGAAATTAGATACACAGCAGATAGTGACGCAGTGTTAGGAGATGACACAGATAATAATCCATATACTATCGCATACACATCTGAACTAGATGCGGACGGATTGACTTTAAGACTAGGAACTACAAACGTAGATGCAACTATTAGTTACTGGATAGGTGATGGCGAAAAGACTACTACAACTGCTACAAAGAACTCGCTAATTACATTCCCAACATTAACTAATGCGGGAACTGTAACTTATAATTATACAATTAGTGCTGACAATTATATTACGATTGAAGGAACTATTACATTAACAATAAATGTTCAATCTGTACAAGTTAAGTGGAATGTAAGTGACAGTTATACTTATAACGGAACTGACCAATCTGCAACTGTTACAGCATATATTGAAGGTGTTGATGGAAACATCGATTGTGATATTACATTCAGTGGTCAATCTACAGAATTTAAAGATGCGGGAACTTATACAGTAACTGCAACTATTCAAAATTCTAACTATCAATTAACAGATAATGAAATCCAATTAACAATGAATAAACTTGCTGTAAGCATTACTGCTAACGACAAGACTATGACTTATAAAGATGTTGCTCCAACATATAATCATATTTTAGCGACTACACCAGTAGGACAAGTAATTCCTGATGATTATAATGTAACATATAAGTTATATAAGATTGTTGATAATGGAAGTGAAATTGTTACAACTGAAGTAACTGGTACTGAATCTACACTTGCAGTTGGAACATATAAAATTACTCCAAATAGTGATTTGAATATTAACAATTATAGTATTACATACAATAACGGAACATTGACAATTATTTCTAGACAATTAGTTCAACCTACTATTAGTGGAACCTACACTTATAACGGAACTGAACAAACTGTTGAATTAGAAGGATTTGATTCTGATACAATGGAAATTATAAGTGGTAATACTGCTACAAATGCGGGCAACTACGAAGTTGTAATAGCATTAAAGGATAAGTCAAATTACACTTGGAGCGATAGCACGACTGATGACATAACATTGGCTTGGAGCATTGCTAAATTTGATTTGGCAAACGCAACAATAGCAGATATTGCTGAACAACCATATACTGGTAGTGAAGTAAAACCTGAACCTCAAGTTACAACAAGTTTTGCAACTTTGATTAAGGATGTTGATTTCACTTATAGTTACAGCAACAATATTGATGCTACAACCGAAGCAGTTGTTACAATCACAGCCGTAGATAATAGCAACTACACTGGTACAAATAGTAAACAATTTGAAATTGCGGGTGCATTTATCAAGGTTCCTACAATTACAGGAACATATACTTATAATGGAACAGAACAAACTGTTCAATTAGAAGGATTTGATGCTACCAAGATGGAAATTATTGGCGGAAACGTTGGTACAGATGCTAAAGAGTACACAGTTGAAATTGCTTTAACAAATTCAATAAATTATACTTGGGAACTTGCCGATGGCTCAACAACCAAGGATAATCAATACTTAACTTGGTCTATTGCAAAGGCTAATGTAACATTAACTATTGCAAATGATGACTTAGTAGTTTGTAGAGGTGAAACTGTAACTAACGATGTAACAATTACTCTTGACTACCAAGGCAACTTGGCTGGCAAGGAATTGACATTAACTGTTGGCGAAGGTGATACAGGTGCGGCTACAATAAATGCTTCTACAATAAATGCAAGCAATAAGTCGACTATTACAATCACTCCTACAGCAAGCGGTCAAAAGACCATTACAGTCAACTATATTGGCGACGTAAACCACAATGCAAGTAATAGTGTAACATTTACAATTAATATCCCTACAATTTATGTGGAATTTGATATAACTGGCGAAGGTAGTGCTACATTAAGTGGTGCTATTGAAGGAACTGCTAATGAAGTTGCGGTTGGTTCTGAAATTGGATTTACTGCAGTTCCAGATAGTGGATACGGTTTGGCTAGATACGTGATTGACGGTAACACAACATATATTACTAGTGTTAAGGAATCATTAACTGAAACATTTATACTTGAAGATGCTATATCTGTTGATGAACAATTAATAGGCGAGGCAGATGCAAGTGGCAACTATACAATTACTATTTCTCTAGTATTTGAAAAGGTTGTTACATTAGATGTTAACGTTGACAAAACTGAAACTGGTTCAATCGAACACGATATTGTAACCAAATACGTTGTAAGTGAAACAGAAAGTGTTGAAGTTGTACATACTTATGTTGACAACAAATTAACAGTATTTGAAAGTTCAACTATCGAACTTGACCTAACACCAATGTATGATGAAGAAAATAATCAACATTATGTAGTTCATAAAGTTGTGATAGGTGAAACTGAAAGAACTGTTAACAATCCTAACAAACACAACATTACTGAAAATGTAACCGACTT
>JAZSRW010000095.1:0-3670 GCA_045538675.1 Candidatus Onthoplasma sp.
CATCAATTTCATCTTGAGTTAAAGTATTTTCATTAATAGATGTTGTTTGAAGTTTATCAATCAATTCTTCATTTTCTTTTCTTAACAAGTCTAATTGTTCTTGTTGTGCTTGTTCATAAGCCAATTTTTCTTGTTCCAAACGAATACGTTGTTGACGTTCTGCTTCTAATTCATCTAACAATGCTTGATTTTCAGTTTTTGCATTTTCTGATTCAGTATCAAATTGAGATTTTAAGAAAGCCAATTGTTCTTTCAAATCTGCAATTTCTTGGTTATAACTTTCCATTTGAGCACGAAGTTGTTGTTTTTCTTCGTCATCTTTATGAAGCATTTCTTCACGGAAGTTTTCTTGAACCTCTTTTTCAGTTGCTTCTAATTCTTCTTCCCAAATTTCAACTTGTTCAATGGCGTCTTCATTATTTTCAATTTTGTCAGCTTCTGCTTGTGCTAAATTTGCTTGTTTTAATTCATTTAAAACTTCGATAACTTGAGCATTAAATTCATTATTTTGAGTTTCGTTGGCTTTACGCATTTCTTCAATCATTTGTTTAACTTCTTGACGTAATGCAGTAATTTCATCAACTTCTTCAACTACTTCTTCTTGTGGTTCAATTTCCATTTCTTCATCTTCAGGTTCTTCCATCTTGTTAAGCAATTCAGACAATTGTGCTTTTAAGTTTTCAATTTCAATATTAGATTCCTCTAATTGTTGTTGTAATTTTGCTTGCATTTCAGCATCTTTATCAGCAATACGAGCTTGAAGTTGTTCTTCCATTTCAATACGAGAATCTTCAAGTTGTTGCTTTAATTCAATAATTTCACGTTCAGCATCTTCAGGAGTTCTAACTTCACGTTTATTTGCTTCCTTAAGTTCATTTAAAATATTAATTAATTGTTCATTAAATGTTTGATTTTGATCTCTATAATCTTGCATATTTTCCACTATTTCCTTAACTTGTTGTTTTAAATCATTAATTTCGTCCATTGTTTGTTCATCAACAATAGTAGTAACATTTGTTGTTTCAATTTCTTCTTCATCTTCTTCAATATCAAAATTATCATCATTATCAAAATAACTATCAATTGAATATGCGTCCAACATTGACTTGTTGGCTTCACTTTCTTCTTGTTCAGCTTTGATTGTTGATTGTTCTTCCTCATCTAATACATCTTGAGAAATTTCATCAATCATACCCATCAAATCATCATCATTAAATCTTTCATCTTCATCGCCTATGAAATCTTTAAAGAAATCATCTTCATCGGATTTGTTTAAATTACGATTTAATTGTTCCTCTTCCATCTTTGCTAGATCATCATCAACATCTACGCCGTAAGCATAGTCTTCAGTTGAACTAGTTTGTTTTGAATGTTCAACAACTGGTTGAGCCACAACTTCGTCGCTTTGCATAACATAGTTTCCGTTAGCGGTATTAGAATAACCAAATTCGTCCACCTTTCTAACCTCTTGTTCTTGTTTAGGATTAACTAGGCTTAACACCATTCTACCTAATAAAGCAACAATAAATCCGCCTGCAACTATAATACCTATAATCGCAAGTACACTCAAAAATGCCATCCAAGCACTTGTTGCCATCAAATTTGATAGTGAAATATTCATAAACTTTACTCCTTATTTACCTCATTGCATATATGCAATAATTTATTTCACAACTAATATACTACAAAATTAAATAAATTTCAATACTTTTTTTAAAATTTGTGGATAAAATATTAAAAAATATTCGATTTTTGCTACATTTTTATCATTTGCTATTAAAAAATAACCCATAAAAATATTTTTAAGGATTATTTTTGGTATTTAAATTTGTTTATTTTTTATTTTTATTCGTTTTTATTTTGATTTTTATTATTTATTTTAAATAATAATTTACAAATTTCTAAGACCTTTCGGATAGTGATTTTTAACAATACCATTTGAAGCCTTACCAAAACCTAGTACAACATTATTATACATAACTGCCACAACACCATTTAGTTCGGTAGTTAACGTTTCACCTCTTAAATAATTACAAGCATCTTGCTGATTCAATTCGATTTTGTTAATAATCCTATTTCCAAAGCAAGTTACAAAGTTGTGATTAAGTTCAAATCTGCCTTTTACAATTTCCCCTACAACCACACCGCAATTAACCAAATTAACTCCACTTTCGGCAATTTGCTTGTTAGCCACATAATAGATTGTATTGTTGTTATAAATTACATTATTAATAATATCATCAAAGTCAGTTAGATTTTGTTCGCAAAAAGACCTAAATAGTTTATATTCGGTTGGAAATTTTTGTAATGGTTTAAAAAACACTTTTCCACCAACACTATAATTGCTTGGTTCTAACTTTTTAAGCAATGCCACAAATTGCCCCTCACCATTAAATTTGTGTGGATAAAATCTTAAACAATATTGTGTATCCTCGTTTAAAACACTTTCACCACTTATTGCACCATCAAAAGTTAAAGGAATTATTTGATAGTTATGTTGTTGACAAAACTGTGCCACCACCATTTCATCTTCTTCTAATGAAAAGGTGCAAGTAGAATATAATAGATATCCATTTTGTTTTAATAATTTATTTGCAGTTTCAAGTATTGCCAGTTGTCTAACAGCACAAGCCTGCACATTTTCAGGCGACCAATTAAGTATTGCGTCTTCATCTTTTCTAAACATTCCTTCGCCCGAACAAGGAGCATCAACCACAACCGCGTCAAACACGCCTTCAAAACACTTTTCCAACGCCTTTGGCTCATTATTAGTAACAATAACATTAGTAAGCCCCATACGTTCAATATTTGATTTAAGAGTAGATGCCCTAGACTTAACTATTTCATTAGACACCAACAACCCGTTAGGAATTTTGTTGGCAACTTGTATAGATTTACCGCCAGGAGACGCACATAAATCCACAACCCAGTCGTCATCATTTAGCGGTAAAAAACTCGCAGGCATCATAGCACTTAATTCTTGCATATAAATCATACCCGCGTGATGTTCGGGAGTTTTACCAATCTTGATGTCTTCATTTAAAATATAGCCGTTAGCATACTTTGTTGTATCCCATTTACAATTATTTAAAAAATTACTATCGCTAATTTTAGTATTGTTGATAAAAAATGATTTAACCGGCTGCTCTGAATAAGATTTAATAAACTCATCATAATCTGGCACCAGTGTTTTCATACGATTTAAAAATTGATTTGGTAAATTCATATCTAATCCTTTAGCAAGAATACACACGAACTCGTTTTCTTGCGTTTTACTTTAAATTTTTTACCACTATTAATGGTATATGTAGCATCTGCATATTTGCAAGTCGAACAATTACAACTTAAGTTTTGCTTGTAAGGACAATGTAGTAATGTCATATATACTTTTTCACGCCTAATCAACGGAATTCCAGTATTTAGTAACTCTATTTCACCAGATAATTCTTCCACAAACATAGCATCAAACTTGTGCAATTTATTAAGAGCCTCAATTGTAACACTATTATATATATTTAAAAATTGTCCACCTATCATCTTACAATCAAAACCAAGTGCATATATATTGTTAGCAACAATTCCTAAATCAGTTTGCCCTATTGCAGATTTAATTAATTCAATATCTTTACCCGTTGCAAAATTAGGGATATCAATATATCCATTAATATTA
>JAZSRW010000089.1:0-3778 GCA_045538675.1 Candidatus Onthoplasma sp.
ATAACACGTGATGATGTCTTATTTACGGGTGTTGTACCAGATTTATTGCGAAAGTTCCAAGATAGTCAAAGTCAATTTATTAAAGATGAGATTATGAAATTGATGAGTGAAGATACTTGTCCTGAATGTTTTGGTAAAAGACTTAATAATATTGCATTATCAGTTAAGATTAACAAAAAGAATATTGCAGATTTAACGCAAATGTCTATAACTGATTTAAATGAATTTTTGACTAAATTAAAATTAAATAAAACCGAAGAAAAGGTTGCACGTCCTATACTTAATGAAATATTTGCCCGTCTTCAATTTATGGCAAATGTTGGTTTAAATTATCTTGATTTGGCACGCAGGGCTGGAACACTTAGTGGTGGCGAAGCACAACGTATACGACTTGCCACTCAAATTGGTAGCGGACTTACTGGCGTGTTGTATATTTTAGACGAACCAAGCATTGGACTTCATCAACGTGATAATGATAGATTGATTGATACTTTAAAGCGTTTGCGTGATTTAGGTAATACTTTAATTGTGGTTGAACACGATGAGGATACAATACGTGCGGCGGACTATATTGTTGATGTAGGACAGTTTGCTGGTGTTAATGGCGGAAATGTGATTGCACAAGGTAGTTTGCAAGATATTATGAACAATCCTAATTCTATTACAGGACAATATTTGAGTGGTAAACTTAAAATTGAAGTTCCTGAAAGTCGCAGACCTGCTGATAAAGGATTTATTGAACTACAAGGTTGTCGAAAACACAATTTAAAGGATATTGATGTTAAATTTCCGCTTGGAATATTTACTTGTGTGACTGGTGTGAGCGGTAGCGGAAAAAGTACACTTATTAATGATATACTTTATCCAGCACTTAAAAACGAACTTGATGGCGAAAAGAACGAAACTAACCTAAAGAAAGTGGTAGGTGCTGATGCGATTGATAAAATTATTAATATTGACCAATCGCCAATTGGTCGTACTCCACGTAGTAATCCCGCCACCTATACAGGCGTGTTTACTAAAATACGTGAATTATTTGCATCTACTCCTGACGCTAAGGAACGTGGTTATGATATAGGTAAGTTTAGTTTTAACGTTGCTGGCGGACGTTGTGAAGCGTGTGATGGCGATGGCGTTAAAAAGTTGCGTATGTATTTTATGCCAGACGTGTATGTGCCTTGTGAAGTATGTGAAGGCAAACGTTACAATCGTGATGTATTGCAAGTTAAGTACAAGGGTAAAAATATTTATGATGTACTGGATATGACAGTTGAAGAAGCGTTGATATTCTTTGAAAACTTACCAACTATTAAATCAAAAATTCAAACATTGTATGATGTTGGTTTGGGTTATATCAAACTTGGTCAATCGGCGACTACTTTAAGTGGTGGTGAAGCACAACGACTAAAACTTGCAACCGAATTATCTAAACGTGATACAGGCAAAACAATGTATATACTAGATGAACCTACGACTGGTCTTCATAGTTACGATATCCAAAAATTAATTAATATACTTCAACGTTTTGTTAATGGCGGAAATACCGTTGTGGTAATCGAACATAACCTTGATGTAATCAAAACAGCCGACTATATTATTGATATGGGACTTGAAGGTGGAGACGCAGGCGGAACAGTAATTGCTAGCGGAACACCAGAAGAAATAGTAAAATCAAAACAAAGCCATACAGGTAAGTATCTAAAGAAATATCTAAAATAAAAAATATAAAAATCCATTTCGTGATTGAAGTGGATTTTTTTGTATAGTATTTATATAATGTTATTTCAACATAAAGTGGTTTTTGGTAAAGTCAAGTATACCTTGTTTTTTTAGTTTGCTTAGTTCAAAACTAAGAGCCGAGCGGTCAACGGATAAGTAGTCGGCAAGTTCTTGACGGTTGAAAGGGATATCAAAATACTTAGAATTTTGTTGTTTACTTACATATTGAAGATATGACAAAACCTTTTCCTTGGTGGAAGGTTTGGTAATATGGTTAAACTTTTGCATAAGTTCGATATTTTTTTGGGATATTATCTTAACAAGGTTGTTTTGAAATTGAGTGTGGCGAGGGCACATATTATCACAAGGTTTCATAACTGCATATTTATTCATAGTAAGTACTTGTGTATCTTCGATAGCAATTAAAGTATATTGTGCGGTGGTATTTCCGCTAAATGCTTCTTCCACGCCAACCGTTTCGCCAGCATAATAGTCGGCAAGGATTGAAGTGTTGTCATAATAGTCGTTTATAACACTTCTAAGATGTCCATTTAGGACTAAAACTATACTTTCAAATTTCTCGCCCTCATCAATTAAAATATCGCCTTTTTTGACTTCAAAAACCCTTGTTTTAAAGCAAAAATGAAGTGCTTTTAGGTCTTTTTCGCTAATTTCATCAAAAATTTTTGATTTTTGCATCTTTTTTAAAATTTCCATAAAAACCTCTCATTTTGTTGGAAAAACAACGTAATATTTACAAATATTGTACTATAATGGGGGTGTAAAGTCAAGAATTTACAAAAACTTTACTTAAAAAGGGAGAAAATTATGAAAATTATTAAGCGTAGTGGACAAGAAATGCAATTTGATGGTGAAAAAATCCGTCAAGCCATTGCAAAAGCCAATTTATCGGTTGATGAAGCAAGCAAACGTCTAACCGAAGCACAAATTATTGATATTGTAAATGCAGTGGTTAGAGATTGTGAAAACGTAGGTCGTGCCGTTCACGTTGAGGAAGTTCAAGACCTTGTTGAACATCAAATTATGAAGGCTGGTGCTTTTGAAGTTGCAAAAAACTACATTACGTATAGATATAAACGTGCATTGGTTCGTAAGGCTAATAGTACCGACCAACAAATTTTATCACTTATTGAAGTAAACAATGAGGAAGTTAAGCAAGAAAACTCTAACAAGAACCCAACAGTTAACAGCGTTCAACGTGACTATATGGCTGGCGAAGTTAGTAAGGATATTACACGTAGATTTTTGTTACCTCAAGATATAGTGGAAGCACACGAACAAGGTATAATTCACTTCCACGATATGGACTATTTTGCACAACATATGCACAACTGCTGTTTGGTTAACCTTGAAGATATGTTGCAAAACGGAACTGTTATTAGTGGTACAAAAATTGATAAGCCAAATTCATTTAGCACTGCTTGTAATATTGCTACACAAATTGTTGCACAAGTAGCAAGTTCACAATATGGTGGTCAAAGTATCAGTATTGCACATCTTGCACCATTTGTTGATATTAGTCGTCAAAAGATTAGACGTCAAGTGTGTGAAGAACTTATGGAAGCGTGCGGACACGTTGATGAAGGGTTGTTGCACCGCATTGTTGAAAAGCGTCTTGACAAGGAAATTCAAAATGGTGTACAAACAATTCAATACCAAGTAGTTACACTTATGACTACTAATGGTCAAGCACCATTTATTACCGAATTTTTGTATTTAGGCGAAGCAAAATCTGAGCAAGAAAAGAAAGATATTGCTAAACTTATTGAAGAAACATTGAAACAACGTCACAAAGGTATTAAAAATGAAGCAGGCATATATGTAACACCTGCATTCCCTAAACTTATCTATGTGTTGGAAGAACAAAACGTTCACCCAGATAGCCCATATTACTATTTAACTGAACTTGCGGCTAAATGTACTGCAAAACGTATGGTCCCTGACTATATTTCGGAAAAGAAGATGAAGGAATTAAAGGTGGATAAAAATGGCGAAGGTCATTGTTATACCTGTATGGGTTGTCGTAGTTTCTTAACAC
>JAZSRW010000142.1:0-2028 GCA_045538675.1 Candidatus Onthoplasma sp.
ACATTAATATATATTTCATCTTTATCCTTTTAATTTATTTAAATAAGATATAATAATGTATTGCTAATTACCTACAATAAACACATTTAAGATTACTATCGTAAATATGAGTAAGAGTTCCCGGGCCTTCGCTATCACTTAATATTACATATCTATCAAACAACTTATCGCTTATAACCTTTTCAAAACCACGTTTTTGTTTTAATTGATTTATATTATCGCTATGTATTGTAGCAAGTACTTTAACCCCACTATTTACAGCGTCAATTATGCTTTGTAGGTCGTTATCAATATCTATTTCATCAGTTACAAATATATCGGGCTTCATACTGCGTATTCCTTGCTTAAATGCAAATTCTTTACTACAATTTGAATAAATGTCCGCAAAATTGCCTAGCGGTATTTCCGCCACCCCGTTACATACGCTTGCAATCTCATTACGTTCGTCCGCAATAAGCACATTATAGCAATAATTTAAATTAGATAGTTGATACACTACATCTCTTATGAATGTAGTTTTACCAGCACCTGCAGTTGATACTACTAATGTATTTTTAAAATCCTTGTCCAGCATATAATCTAACGCTAATCTACTACAACCTTTAATATGATGTGGAATACGTATATTTGCCGATTGAAAATTTTTAATAGTAATTATTTCCCCTTCGTTATACACTACTTCGCCACAAATTCCAACACGTACCCCTTTAGGCAGTGTTATAAACCCTTGCTTTAGTTGGTCGTTAACTGCATATACCGCATTATCGCAAAGTTTGTATACAAAATCTTGCATCATCTCGTAACTACAAATAATAGCATTATCATAATCACTAAATCCACGTTCGCCTACAAAATACTTTTTATTTTTGATACAAACAACCAACGGACAATTAACTCTTAATCTAATTTCATTAATATCTGCATAATTTAAGTGTCTAGCAATTGTGTTATATATCACTTCTGGTAAATAGCGTTTTAACATAATCCTCCCTTACATACTTGCACCTGCAAACTTCACTTATCTATTAAGATAAATTTCACTGAAATTAATTTCAACTTCACTTGCCTTGCAAATTTCACTTAGTTAACTTACCTATTGATATAAAATAATTACAACGTTTAGAACGCAACAAAAAAATAGCACCAAATTAAGTGCTATTTCTACAAAATTTTTAAAATGTTTATTTACTAAAAGAATTAGGTTTTTTGATATTATTGCTCATATTCTTTTTAGCAACGTGGTTTGAACTAATCTTTTTAACCTTTTTAGGTTGAATGCTTTTAGCAATCATTCCTGTAGGTTTAGTTCTAGTTTGTTCAACAATACTTTCCGCTGAACCAAATATTGCTTTTGATTTTTCCATAATATTCTCCTATAATCTAGTATGCTTATTTTAGTTTTTTGTTAATCTAGGATAAAATAAGAGCAAAAGCCTAAACTTTTCACTCTTAATTTTTTATTTTCCATTAATAATGTGCGACATAACACAAAATCTAATAAATTAATATACTTAACAATACAATTCGGTATATTAACTTATTTGCCGGCATTCACAATGCCTAAACTCTTTCCATATATTCGCCTGTACGAGTGTCAATACGAACTCTATCGCCTTCGTTTACAAACAATGGAACTTGGATTGTATAACCAGTTTCAACCTTTGCTGGCTTGCCACCAGATTTAGCGGTATCGCCACGAACACCTGGCTCACATTCAGTAATTGTAAGTTCTACAAACATAGGTGCTTCCACGTTAATTGGAGTACCCTTGTAGAATTGAACTTGAGCACTCATATTTTCAATCATAAACTTCATAGCGTCTTCAACTGTATCATAGTTGAAAGGAATTTGCTCATAAGTTTCGTTATCCATAAAGTAGTACAAACCACCTTCGTTGTACAAATATTGCATTTCGCGACGTTCGATTTGGATATCATCAATCTTTTCAGATGGGTTATAAGTACGTTCAATAACTTGACCTGTAATTACGTTCTTTAATTTTGTACGAACGAATGCAGCACCCTTACC
>JAZSRW010000139.1:0-4296 GCA_045538675.1 Candidatus Onthoplasma sp.
GTGTTAAAATATTTGTATCAGATTTTAATAAAAAAGACAGATGAAAAACACAAATTATTGTTAAAATAATGTTCAGTAAATAAAGATAAGGAGTTACTATGGATAGAGATACAATACTTGACCATCTTTTTGATAAAAGCGGGCTTTTTTACCAAACCACTCCATAACATATTCGGCAGCATAATCATTATATATTTTTAATGTAGCACTTACGACCTTATTATTAAACATATAAATATTTTCATTGGCATATTTTGCCATATCTACACCCCGCTCACAACCTTTAAGTTGCGTTATTGGTTTAGCTGCTTTGTCTAAAATTTTAATATTAGTTATAAGTTCTATTTTGTAGTTGGCTATTTCGTTATAATAATCATAATTGCACACAAGATAATATCTACCTTGATTATTTATCATAAAATATGGATTAACAATATATTTTTTTTGTTTTTTTGCATCGTTTTTAGCCTTATCAAAATAAAATCTATTATAATTAAATTCCACTTTTTTACCTTGCTCAATTGCATCATTTAAAATGTCGATTGTATAAAACAACTGTTTGTTTTCAGTTCTAACAATTTCGTCGGCTTTGATAAGATATTTATATTTTTTGCGTTGATATTTGCTTAAGCCATTATATAATTTTGATGATAACTCTTGAGAGTGTTTGCTATTTATTGATTTGCTAGAAAATACCGCATCAATCAAAAATGAAACTTCGCTAGGTTCAAAATCTCTTGATGCTAGATAACAACCATTAGTAGTTTTTACTATATCTATACCAAAATCTATCAAACTATCAATATTACTACTTATTGATTTACGTTCTAATTGCAAACCATATTTATCCTCAATCTTTTTAATAATATCACTTTGCGTTAACAAATGTTGCTCATCACTATATTCCTTTAATATATTCAATATACATAAGTTTGCCATTTTTTTGTTATGCGTAAGAACCATTTTTCACCTCTTAACTGTATTATATCAAATAAATATTTAAACATCAATCTATTTATTAAATAAAATTTGTCCAACTTTATTAAAGTTTGTTTTTGATATTACTTTATATCCCTTTTCTTGTCTTTGTATTGCATTATGCTCAATCAATAAATTTATAATACTCATAGACTTTGCATAACCATAATTAAATACACGTAAAATTTTAGATGCAGTAACAACCCCTTCATTTCCAATCATTTCAAATTTTTTAATATCAGTTAAATTAACATAACTACTATTAAATATTTCAATAATATCATTTAGGTTTAAATGTCCATTTTTTAATAATTCTGTTAAAAACCCTATTGTTAAACTTTGTTTTTCACTATTTGATAATTTTAATAGTTGTTGTTTGGTTGGATTATTCATAACTACATCCCCGCACTACAACTTTCTTTAATTGCTTTAATATCTTTTGCTACCAAGGTTTCATTTTGTATAAGTGCTTCAGCCAACTTATTTAAGAACTCAATATTATCTACCAAAATCTTTTTTGATTTAGCATAATATCTATCCATTTCGGCATAAATTTGGCCTTCCTTTCGGCTTAATAAATCATTTGATGATGCTCTATCTAAAACAAATTTATCAAAGCCATACGAACAATAATTATCTACAAATCTATCCACAATTCTAAAAGCACGATGTAAATCACTATTAGCACCAACATCCACTCTACCAAATTTAACTTCGGTAGCGGCCTTACCGCCTAACAGGGTTACAACTCTATTTTCCATCAATTCTTTATTATGCCAATATTCATCAGGAAGATTTAATGAAGTAATTCCACCCACTTCGCCTATATGCTTTCTAACAGATACAATAGAAACACTACCCGGTTCTAAAATTTCGGCAATAACCGTGTGTCCCGCCTCATGATATGCGGTACTTTTAATTTCATCAGGATTGATATCAGACATACTTTCAGGAGCATTAAAAATAACTCTAATACACGACTTAATCATATCTTCCATTTCAATAGTTTTTTTATTAGCAAACCCTGCATATATACCGGCTTCATTTACAACCATTTCTAGTTCAGCACACGAACGACCATTTAAAATTTTAGCAATTTCATTAGCATCAACATCACCCACATTATTTTTTTGACTTAAATAATATTTAACAATATTAATAGCATCTTCACCTTTAGGTTCGGTCAATTTTATCAATTTATCAAATCTGCCTGCTCTTAAAAGTGAATCTGGCAAACAATGAAGTTCATTACAAGTAGCAACTACAAACACCTCGTCATTTTTGCAATCATCTATAAACGATTGAATAGCAATAAACGCATCACTATTTCTATGCATTGGACCATCATTTGCAAACTTGTCCATATCGTCAAACAATATAATTGATGGTGCATTTTCTTTAGCATCTTTAAATATTTTATCCATTCTGTGTTTAAACAAATCATCCATTTTTTCTTTACGACAAATGTAAACATTACGTCCACTAGCCTCCAAAATACAATTTGCAATCAAAGTCTTGCCAAGCCCAGGGGCACCGTGAAGTAAAAGTCCTTTAGGGGTTTTTACTCCCAATTGTTTGTACTTATCACCGTTTCGCAAAGTGTCACAAATAATCTCCAATTCCTTTTTAACAGGTTCATAACCTATAATCTTATCAAATTCTTTTATCATATCATCTTCTCCTTTTTTTTGATACCTTTACTATAACATAAACCTACGTACAAAAAAAAGGACATACAAAAAATGTCCTTTAATTATAAAATTTATTTCAAATAACCCTTAATAATCACATCTTCGGCTTCCTGTTCGGTCAGCCCTAATGTCATCAACTTTAATAATTGTTCACCAGCAATTTTACCAACAGTGGCTTCGTGAGTAAGTGTTGCATCTACATTTCTGGCATCAATTTCAGGAACTGATATCACACGTGCGTTATCTAGCAGTATTGCATCACATTCAACTCGTCCAAAGCAGTTAGATTTGCCTATCAGTTTTGATTTAAATTCTTGCATAGAATTATCTCTTGCAACACTTCGACTAACTACATTACATTTACAGTGTTCACCAAGCATATCAACGCTAAATATTGTTTTTGCTTGCTGAGTATCGGTGGTCAATATCTTTTCAGTAATATTAAGTTCGGCATTTTGTAATAGTTTGGCTTTTGTTTTACGGTCAGAATAAGTAACTCCGCCTAGTTGTATAGTTTGCATATCCAAATATGAATTGCTATCCATAATAATATTAGTTGTAGGATTTAACACTTTATCTACTTTGCTATTTCCCAAACCTAAGTGTTTTTCAATATATGTCACACGTGCATTTTTGCCAATATGGAAAGTATGAATACCATTATGAGCACTTTCAGTTTTTCCGTTATTATGAATACCACAACCTGCCACGATAGTGACTTCAGTATTATCACCTATATAAAAATCATTATACACAATATCCTTAACGCCCGCTTCGGTTATAATCACAGGAATATGAATACTTTTGTTTTTTATATCACTTTTTACAACAACATCTATACCATCTTTATTCTTCTTAGGTAGAATTTGAATATCATCGCTTGCATTTCGCTTTAAAAGTTTACCATTTTTACGAATATTATAACTACCTTGCGGGATTGAATGTAGGTCGGCAATTTGAGATAATAATTCTTTATCAATTTTATTTAACTTATCCACATTAACCTCCTAGTTTTCCACATTGTTGTTTTTTGATACTTGAAATGGCTTTTGCACTGCTATATTCTTTAACCCCTGCATCATCAATCAATATTACTTTGTTTGCACATTTAATTATCTTTTCTTGATGGCTAACTATAATAACAATTTTGTCATTTAAATTTTTAAACAGATTGATAAGGCTATCAAAACTCCACAAATCTATACCTGCTTCAGGCTCGTCAAACAAAAACACTTCGCCACCCTTTGCAAGTGCAATAGCAAGTTCGATACGCTTAAGTTCACCACCACTTAAAGTATTGTCCAGTTCGCGATTAATATAGTCTTTAGCACATAATCCAACTTTTGACAAATATCCACAAGCATCAGCCAATTTATTATTTTGACTACTAGCAATATCTAGCAAATCCTTAACCTTAATGCCTTTAAATCTAACTGGTTGTTGAAACGCAATTGTAAAGCCCAAATTTGCACGCTCACTAATACTTAAATTTGTAATATCTTTGCCTTTATATTTAATTTTACCGCTTGTAGGTTTGTTGATATCCATAATTAATTTAACAAGTGTAGATTTACCACTGCCATTTTGACCAGTAATAACATTTATACCTTTATCAAATTTTATATTA
>JAZSRW010000126.1:0-1609 GCA_045538675.1 Candidatus Onthoplasma sp.
AGGGCGTTAGCATCAAGTTTACGCATCTAGGATTAATAGTTGATGTATATATTGTTGTAGAAATTGGCTATAGCGTTAATGATGTTGTATATCGTGTACAACGCAATATCAAAAATAGTATTTCAACTATGATTGAAATGCCAATCAAAGCAATTAATGTACATATTGTAGATGCTGAAAAGCGTGCTTAATATATTTTTGGAGAAAACAATGAGTAGAACACAATCACGAAAAAATGCTTTTAAGCTAATTTATTCTAAATTATATGTTGAAGATGCTGAGTTGCAAGATTCGTCTATTGAAGAGGTAGACGATTTTTGCGTATCATTAGTTTCGGCATTTACTAATAATATCGAGGCAATTAAGGATAAACTTATATCTAATCTAAAAGGTACAACTATAGATAGAATTTATAAAATAGATTTAGCACTTATTTATCTTGCTATTGCTGAAATATTTTATGTTGAAAATAGTGAATACAAGGTTGTTATTAACGAAGTGGTAAATTTGGCAAAAAAATATTCAACTGACCGTAGCCATAAATTTATTAATGGTTTCTTGGCAGGTTTGGTTAAATAATGTTTGCTTTAACTGTTACGCAACTTAATAAGCGAATTAAAGATATTTTGGAAAACGAAGTAATATTAGAACATATTACCGTAATGGGCGAAATATCTTCTTTTTCTGTTACACGTGGGATTGCATATTTTAATATCAAAGATGATGATAGTTTGCTTAGTTGTGTGATGTTTGGTTGCAACCAAAATTTTAATATAGGCGATAAGGTTCAAGTAACTGGTAGTATTAATTATTATGTTAAGGGTGGTAAACTAACCCTTAGTGCCTCAAAAATCGAATTAATGGGGCAAGGCGAGTTGTATCAACAGTATTTATTATTAAAGCAACGCCTTGAACTTGAAGGATTATTTGATACTAATCTTAAAAAGCCAATACCTAGGTTTATTAAACGTATAGGTGTAATTACATCTAAAACAGGTGCAGTGTTGCAAGATATAATTAATGTGACTAGTAGGCGTAATCCAACAGTTGACCTTGTATTATACGATACACAAGTGCAAGGAGTGGTTGCAGTAGACCAAATTGTAGAGGCAATAAACTTTTTTTCAACTTATGACTTAGTAGATGTTATAGTAGTTGCGCGTGGTGGTGGCAGTATCGAAGACCTACAACCATTTAACGAAGAGGCAGTTGCTCGTGCGTGTTTTGAATGTAAAAAACCGATTGTATCAGCAGTAGGGCACGAAACCGATTTTACAATTATTGACTTTGTGGCAGATTTGCGAGCCCCGACACCATCAGCGGCAGCCGAACTACTTGCATTTGACTATTATGATACGTGTGATACATTTAACGGTTATATTGAACACTTTAATCGTCAAATCGAACGCACGTATAATGAATATGCTATGCTAATTGCAAACTACGTTGCAACCTTTCAAGATGAAGTAAAAGACCTTGTATTTAAGTTAGAATTAAAAGTACGGGAACTTTTAAATACTTGCGAAAATGTAGTACTAGATAAAGTGGATAATTCAATATATAGTGTAAATATACTTTTAAATACACTAGATAAGTTAAATCCGATTAA
>JAZSRW010000076.1:0-3834 GCA_045538675.1 Candidatus Onthoplasma sp.
TATTGCTTACGTTTCTACCAAAAGATACAACTTTAACACCTTCATCAATATATGAATTTGATGAATTTTGCAATTGACCTTCTTCAGTTATTGTTAGTGTAATTTCATCTTTTCCTACAATAGTAAAACAATCATTACGAGTTAATACCCAACAAACTCCTGCACCTATAGCACCACCAATAATAGTTACTAATAATATTATAAGTAGTGCTTTAAATCCTAATTTTTTTATTTTACGATTTGTTGATTTTTTAGATTTTGTTGAACGAGTTGCCTTGCCATTTCTATCTTCTGGTGCATTCCAACCCCAGTTTATTTTTGCTTTTGTTTGAACCTTTTTAGCATTATTTGCCATACATTCCTCCTTGATAATATTTTAGCATAAACAAAATTAATTTTACTAGCATTTAATCAAAATTTTTTGTAGATATGAGATTTGAAAAACATACAAATTTACACTTCGACAAAAAAACATATTATATTTAAATTTTTAATGTTGGATTATTTGTCATTTTTTTAATATTATGTTATAATATATATTATTATATAGGAGAATTTTATGAACAAAATATTAATCACTGCGGAAGGGACTTGCGACCTAACACCTGAGTTATGTGAAAAATACAACATTGAAGTTGTTGGAATGAACTTAAATGTTGACGGAGTGGAATATAATACAAAATCAAATCCAATTTCTAGCGAAGCCTTTTATAGTTCTATGAAGGCAGACAAAAAAGTTAGCACTAGTCTTGTAAACGAATATGTTGCAAAAGAATTTCTAGAAACATATTTAAATCAAGGTTACGACATTGTACATATTGGCTTTAGTCGAAACTTAAGCGGAACTTTTAATAACTTTATTAGTGCAAGTAATCAACTTAAAGAAACTTATGGCGACCGCATTCGTATTGTTGATAGTTTAACTGCTTGTATTGGTCAAGGATTAAATGCTATACTTGCAAGTTTATATAATGATGGAACTAAAACTTTAGATGAAGTTGCTGATTATGCAAAGGAAATAAGTACACATATCTCACACGTATTTATTGTAGATAGTTTAAAATATCTAGCACGTACTGGACGCATTAGTAAACTTACTGCAGGTATTGGAACACTGCTTCAAATTAAACCTGTATTGCACGCTGATGATGAAGGTAAACTTACTAATATCCAAAAAGTAATCAGCCGTAAAAAATCAATTCAAGTTCTTGCCCAAAAAGCAATCGAAACAAAAAACAATCTTTCAGACTTAATATTTATTGCTCACGCTAATTGTATTGATGATGCAAATATCCTTGCTAATCAAATTGAACAAGGGTTAAATATTAAACCTATAATTGTTGATATGAGTGTAATCATTGGCAGTCATACCGGTCCTGGTGCTTTGGCAGTATTTTACACTTCCGACAAACGAGCTTAATAAAAAAAACAACCTTAGGGTTGTTTTTTTTAAATTATCCATTTATTAAAAAGAGGTACTTTCTTTAAAATATAACAAACTAAATAACTTGTCATAAATATTATAATTGATACAATCGGAACCATTATAATTGTGTCGTGCAATATATCTATAGACATATATTTAAATAATACTTCCATAACTAATATGTGTAATAAATATATACCTAAAGAGCATTTTGACATTGAATTAATAATTTTACTATCCTTATTAAATTTCATATTTTTGAATAACTCAAAAATAAATACTGCTTGAAAGAATACGAATATTGAAAAATTAGTTTGTGTAAATATTTTTGTATCAAGCATTATTGATAACCCGTTTGCAACAATTGGAGATAATACAAAACTCATAATTCCTAAAGCATATAAAATTTTCTTTTGTTTATTAGTTAACTGATATGTATGTAGATAATAACCCAAAACAAAATATCCACAATAGTTAAAAATCATCGGCATTTCAATAAACGTAATACTACTTCCAACAGATGAGTTTGCAATATCAAATACCGGATTGATTAATATAGCAAATATAAAAAATATTCTTAAAAAATATTTTAAAACATTTTCATTATTTACCACCAACTTAAGCACAGGTATTACAGCATACACTCCTATTAGCATTGGAACAAACCATAAATGATATTTATAATGTACTGTGTTTTTTAGTATATATTTTATTATATCCTTAATACTTCTTCTCGTAAATACTTCATTAATAAAACAATTGCTGAAAGCATACACTATATCCCAAACAATAAACACTATCGCTAATCTAAGAATATTTTTTAACCACAATTTTTTTATAGAATTATCTTTACTCAAAAACAACGCTCCGCTTATCATCACAAATATTGGAACTGATGCACGAGTTAAAGCGTTAAAAGTATTTAAAATTATCCAACTATTAGATTGTACGCTTAAATCATACCAATAAAATGCTGATACATGTATTACTATCACCATAAATGCCGATACGACTCTTAAATAATCAAAATAATATATTTTATTTTTATTCATTTTCTTAATTCCTAAATCAATCTAATAACTATCTATAAAATAGTATTATAATTTATTTTTATAATTTATTTTTATAATTTATTTTTATAATTTAAATATTTAATTAAAATAAAAACCATTAAAGGTTTTTTATTTTAAATTATTTTTAAATTCATTACATTTAAATTTTGATTGTTCTGCCACTTGCAATGCTTGTGCATTTTCACCAACACCCATAAGTCGTGCAATTTCAAAATACAATTCTCTATCCTTAATTTGAGTAAGGCGAGTATGCGTTGAATTGTCGCTATATTTTTCAACCCTGAAGTTAGTATCAGCCATGGATGCTAGTTGAGGTAAATGTGAAATGGTTATAATTTGTTTATAGCGAGATAATCTTGCCAAACATTCAGCAACAACACTAGCCATCTTTCCACTTAATCCAGTATCAATTTCATCAAATATCAGTGTAGATATTTGGTCAAGGTCAGCAACAACTATTTTGTACGCCAACATAAATCGACTAAGTTCACCACCAGACGCAACTTTTGCTAGCGGTTTACACTCAAATCCAATATTTGCTGAAAACATAAATTCTACAAAGTCTTGCCCTTTACGAGTATACTGTTCGCTACGTTTAGTTATATTGATTTTTATTTCAGCATTAGGCATTCCTAACAAACAAATTTCTTCTTTTATCTTATTAGCAAATTCAATAGAATTTTTATATCTAATTTTTGTAATTTCGTCTTGAACTTGTTGTATAGTGTTTAGCAAATTTTCTTGTTTTAATAACAATTCTCTATGTAAACTTTCACTGTTAATTAAATTATTTAGTTTTTGACTTATATCATCGTAATATTTAATTAATTGATTATAATCTCCGCCATATTTTCTAAACAAATCTTTAATAAAATCTGCTCTGTCGTCTAATTGTTGAAGTCTTTCGGCATCAAAATTTCCACTATTTAAATATTCATTAATAGTTTTAGAAATATCGTCAAGTTCAACAACAACACTTTCTAAACGGGAAGCCAAATCTACATATTTATCTCCAAATTCTTGTAATGAAGAAATTTGCTTACTTGCATTTTCAACCAAATCATTTGCCGAACTATTATAAGAACTGTCAACCAAGTTTTTGTAACTTTCTTGAAGACGTTCCGCAATTTTTTCGTAAGATTTCATCTCTTTTATTTCTTGCAAAATTTCTTCATATTCACCATCTTTTATGTCCGCATTATCAATTTCATTAATTTGATAAGTATACAAGTCAATCAAATTTTGCTTTTGCTCAAGATTGCCACCCAAGCCGTCTAATTGCGAATTCACTTGTTGTAACTCATCAATCACACCATTTAAGTTATCCAAATACGG
>JAZSRW010000063.1:0-3192 GCA_045538675.1 Candidatus Onthoplasma sp.
GACATAACAAATATGGCTTTAGCCATTGCTAATATCGCTGCTACCGAAAACGATTCTACTCAATATCAAAACATAGAATTTGAAACTTTATATCCAAATATTAAATATTTTGGATTAACTGAAGAAGAACGAAATATTGCCACAAACTTTATAATACAATATTTAAAAGATAATGAATTAATTAAAAATACCTCTGGCGAAACATTCTCTGGAAATATTGACGTATCTCTTATTAATGATGATGAAAATTTAAAATACATTCTTAATAGATGTGAAAAGGTTATGATTAAAGACCATATAGCCAACCCAGGAGGAATTTACGATGTTGAAAAACGCTTATACTTAGGAAGTATTTATATGCCTTGTAAAGGGATAACCGTTAAAAGTTCTACTGTCGCTCTTGTTAATGAAAATCCCGATAAAAATGTAGTGGGGAAATTAATTGAACGCAAAAATGACGTTGATGATGTGATTAACGAGCAGACTTTTAATGCCGACGAACTTATTTTAGATGGAATTGTATCTAATAGAGACTTTTCAACATTTACAAGCATAAATTCAGAAAACACTTCATTGTTTGCTGAAGGATTATCATTATTTGACGCAATGAAAAAATCTCCGCAAGGTGCAATCTACTTTGAACTCAATGCTGAAACCGGTATTTATACTTGGAAACCAGCAGACTCTAATGTTCTATATCTTGAATTTGAATGGGAAGAAGGAATGTCAGAATTTATTTTTACAGACTTTGATTTAATGGTTGTAGAAAACAAATAAGGGGCTAATAATTAGCTCCTTTTTTTAAATTGCATATAATATTATTTGACTATTATTAATTGTTTTGTTATAATTATTTAAATATTATTTTTTTAACAAAAGAGGGCTTATGATTTCATTAAAAAAACAAAACTATATTTTTTATTCACTATTAGCATTTTTTTGTATAATATCTGCATTGTCTCATATTCATATAACTTTTCAACTGATATTATCTGCAATAGTAATAATATCTCCTATTATTTTTGATGATACACGAACTATTAGTGTTTATTTTTTTAGTGTTTGCTTTATGGCATGCTTTGGATATGGCTGGTTTTTAGGCGTTCTTAGTATTTCTATGTTTGTATTGGAGTGCAAAAAAGTAATCTTGGCAATCATCCATAAAAATAATAAAAGAGAGATGCTTACTATTTTTGCAGTATGGATTGTAATATTATCTATATTTACCATTTATAGTGTAATTTATAATAATTTTAAAATATATCGAATGGGAATGTTTATTGATTTTATTCAATGTATTGTCGTTTTGTTTTTGGTTAGAAAAAATATAAATGTTAAATATATTTTGTTTAGTTTACTAGCAGGGTTGATATCTTCGGTTTCAATCGCTCTCACTTTTAGTATATTTAAAATCCCAAACCCACGCATTATAGGTTGGTTAGGTTCACGCTACGGGGCGTTTTTTAACAATGTAAATGGACTTAGCGTTTATTGTACTTTAGGGGCTGCAAGTTTTATAACATTGCTATTAACCGATAGATTAGAATTTAAAAAATATTTTTATATACCATTTATATTTTCACTTATAGGTCTTTTACCTTTATCAAAAGCATTTATACTAGTAAATGTTTTATTATATCTAACTTGGTTTATTATATCTTTCATTAGGTCCAACAATAAAAAAAGATTTATTATATATTTAGCATTGATAATTGTTGCTGCTGGGATTATTTCATTTGTAGCCCATGATTATATATTATCAATTCTCCATAGATTTGGTTCTAATAATTCTATAACCATGTCCAGCATGACAACAAACAGAGATGTAATTTGGGCTAAATATATTAAACGCTGGCTAAAATCCCCTCTAACTATTTTATTTGGAAATGGATATACCGCACCTAAAATAGATACCAATCAATACGAACACAGTATATATTTAGCATTTTTATTTCAATTTGGAATTATAGGAACAATCCTAATTATCAGTACTTTAGTTTGGACAATTCGTAGAAATTCAAAGTTGGAACGAAATATATCTTCTTACATTCCTTTATCCCTTTTATTAATTAATGGGCTAGTTTCAAATCTTTCAGGAATTTTGTGTACTTGTTTAATTTGGTTTATGGCTTTCTATTTTGTAACAATTGATAACAATGAAAATAAAATTATCAAAAATAGTGATGATAGTAATAACACAATAGACAATAAAATCAATGATGTTGCTAACAATACAAATAATGTTGAACAATCGGGTCAAATTAAAGATTAAGTATTAAGGAGTATTTATGAAAAATTTTATATATAACATTGACTATAATGTTGCAAAATTGTTTCACGACATTTATTTGTGGGGCGGAGATTTATTTAATTTTATAATGAAAGGAATTAGTTGGATTGCCGAAGCAGGATTAATATTTATTTTAATAGGATTATGTCTTGCATTGTTTAAAAAAACACGCAAAATTGGTATAACAGCACTATTTGCAGTTGCAGTAGGATTTATTTGCACTAATATAGTGCTTAAAAATCTAATAGAACGTAGTAGACCTTTTGCAAATGTTTCTAGCAATTATTATAAATGGTGGTTAGACGCAGGTTCAACTTATGAAAGTGGTTATTCGTTTCCGTCTGGACATACCACTGCCACCACTGCATTTGCGATAGCAATATTTTTAACAACTAATAAAAAATATAGTTGGTACGTATTATTAGCACCAATTTTGATGGCAAGCAGTAGAATTTATTTAATGGTTCATTTCTTTAGTGACTGTGTTGGCGGTATTGTTGTTGGATTAATATCAGCCGTGATAGCGTTCTTGATAGTTAAATGGATATATTCAAGCAAAATTAAATTATTTGTTTGGGCTAGAGAATTAAATATCTTTAAATTTGAAAAGAAAACTCAAATAACACTTGCAAATAACAGTCCAAAAACATTGGAAAACCCTATTGAAGAAATTTATATTACGCAAGAAGAAGAAAAATCAATAAAAAAAGATACTAACCTTATCAAACAAGCAACTGAAAAATCTAAAACCAACAACTCAAATAATACTAATAAAGATATTGATAATAAGTAAAATTTTATATAAATTTATCAAAATTTAAAACCCGAAAGGGTTTTTTATTTTATTTCTTTGACTTTTTGATATCGTTTTTGTATAATTTCAATAGGAAGGGCTTTATGAA
>JAZSRW010000154.1:0-1848 GCA_045538675.1 Candidatus Onthoplasma sp.
TTTTAATTTGTTTTTAATTTGTTTAAATAATTTTTAATTTTTACATAATAAAAAATCACACTTTGCTATTTTTAAGTATTTTAGTGTGATTTTTTTAAATTAAAATTATTTTTATAAAATTTAAATTAAATCAAATTAATATCCAATTAAATTTTTACTTCTGACTTTGATAATTCCAGTTTGAGTTTCAACCTTTAAAATATTTGAAGACGTATTTCCAAAAATATTTTCGAATTCTTGTCTACCACTTTGATTATTATTCACCATATAATCAACATCTCCTAAAGAACCGATAACACCAACCTTCAAATCAGTATTTCTTTTACTTTCAACAGTTAAATTGAAAGCATATTCATTTGTATAATTTTCACGAGTTGGACAAGGAACAACAATATTTACATTTCCAGTATTCGATACAATTCTATTAGAACCTAAAACCTTGTTATATTCCAAAGAAATCGTTCCTTTACCCGTTGCGGTTATTTGTCCATTTTGCAAACCTTTAATACTTATATGACCATTTTCAGTAGTAGCTTGAATTGCTCTATTTTGCGGATTTACAGATGAATAATTTTGAGCATTCTCCTCATCGTAAGTTACGCTTATATTTCCACTGATAGATGTTGCAGACACTAACTTTATCGCTCTGTCCATAACAATATTACCTTTATTGGTAGATAAAGTTGCAGACCCTCCAACAGTTCCAACATAAATATCACCATTAAATGCATTAATTATCAAATCAATATTACTGTTTTTTACACCAACACTTCCAAATCCCGTGCTAACAATTCTTGATACAACATCTCCCGCTATCTCTTTAATTTCTAAATCGGTATCCAAACTTGAAAAGTCTACAACACCAATATCAATAACCTGTATTTTTCCACCACCATTAATATTGCCATTAGTATATAATTTGTCAGCCTTTATAATTTGTATTAACCCCTGCTTGATTGATTTTATTTCAATTGTTCCAAAATGAAACTTTTCTATATCAATTTCACCAAAATATACTTTTCCAGAACCCAACTTTATTGTAGAGTTAACCGCTGAAGTTGTTGAACATTCCTTATCTAATTTAATTGTTCCACTACCAATATCCACATTGACGTTAGATTTTAATTCAATATTAGATACTAACACCTTACTTTTTGAAGTTTTAATATCTAAATTATTTAAAATTAAATCGTCTTTACTTCCAATTTCAACTTTACCTTTACTTGTATTAATTTGTAAATTCAAACCCGACTCTGCCAAATCTTTAGGTATAGCAATTTCAACGTACGAACCATTTTTATTTAGCCAGCCACTCGGCTGATCCGCATTAAATGTTGCAATTTTATTTTTTTCATCATAACTTAAATCAAAACCTGTATGCGTCTTGCTAGTTTTGGTATATCCGAATACGTCTACTTTCATAGCACCAACTAAAACATCTACATTGTTATTAATTTTAACATTCACGTCAAACGTTTCACTATTAATTATAATACCTTCTATTCCACTCATATCCTTTTGTGTTTGAGCATACATAGTAGTATTAACACTAATGTATTCAAATCCAAAAATATTTCCATCTCTATAAAAGAATAAAAATCCTGCACAAAAAATTATTGCTGCAATTAAAGCAAACAGCAAAACCCCTAAATATATAAATGTAATCTTAAATGCTTTTTTCATATATATATTATACCAAATTCCAATATTTAAAGTCAAGTTAAATATAAATAATATTTAATTTCTTTTATTTCTGCGTCTAGACATTATGCGTCTAGCGTGTCTACACGCAACATTTATATATGTTTTATAAAATTTTAAACAAACCATAGTTATATTAAAATAAAA
>JAZSRW010000059.1:0-2794 GCA_045538675.1 Candidatus Onthoplasma sp.
TATTTTATTAGGAGTTTTTATGAAGTATTTGCCTATTTTTTTATTTGTTGTATTATGTGTTGGGGGTTTTATTTTTAATTCAAATAACGATGTATCAAAGTATGATTATTTACGTGTTCATATTAGGGCTAATTCAAATCAAGAGGTTGACCAAAATATAAAATATATAATCAAAGATGAAGTAGTTAATTTTATTACACCATATTTAATAGATTGTGATACTAAACAAAAAAGTATTGATACTATAAATGGGTTGTTGCCTGAAATTGAAAATGTTTGTAATAATATTTTGCTTAATAATGGATTTACATATTTATCGCGAGCAAGAATTGATGAAGAAAAATTTCCAACTCGTAGTTATGAAAATGTTACACTGGAAGCAGGTTTGTATGATGCTTTGATTATAGAGTTGGGAAGTGGTAAAGGTGATAATTGGTGGTGTATAGTTTATCCGCCATTATGTTTTGTGAATAAAACTGAAACTAACGCACACAATATACAATATCAATCATATTTAATAAAAATTATTGAAAAGTATTTTGGTTAAGGGGTGTGTATGAAAGGGTTAAAAATTTGCTTAGCGGTGGTTGCCGTTTTGGCTAGCGTGTTTGCTGTTGGCGGGAATATTTATGTTAAAAGCCAGGCGGTTGAGCCTGTGGCTTTAAGTATTGAAAGTGTTGAGGCTGCAGTGGCTGATACTAAAGAAGTTCAAACTGTATTAAAAAAGTGGGGGTATTATGCTGGAAGTGTTGATGGAATTAATGGGCCGCTAACAAAAGCGGCTGTTAAAAAGTTTCAACGTAAATATGGACTAACTGCTGATGGTATAGTTGGACCATTGACTGCTGCAAAGATGGGTTTAAGAGTAAAAAGTGGTTCAAGTTCGACGTCGGGGTATAATAACAATGACTTATATTTGCTTGCAAAATTGGTTCATAGTGAAGCAAGGGGCGAAAGTTATACTGGACAAGTTGCGGTTGCTGCAGTGGTGTTAAATCGAGTGGAAGATTCTAGATTTCCTAATACTATAGCGGGGGTTATCTATCAGCCTTGGGCGTTTACGGCAATTAATGATGGGCAATTTGCATTAGAACCAAATCAAACGGCGTATCAAGCGGCACGTGATGCTATGAATGGTTGGGACCCAACCTATGGTGCGGTATATTATTATAATCCAAGAACGGCTACTAGTAGTTGGATTAGAAGTACAAAGACGGTGACTGTTATAGGTCAACATATATTTTCGGTTTAAGGTGGTAGGTTATGAAAAATTCTAATTATATTGAAGAAAAGATTGAAAAAACAACTACAAAACGAGATTTGGGTGATGATAATAAGCGAGAAAAAAAGATGTCAACCGCTCAAAAATTATTGCCAATGTTGATAACTGCAATAGTTATACTAGTTATTGCACTTGGTGTTACTATAATTGCTTTTTGTAGGCTTAAAAAGACTGATGAAAGAAGTAATAAAACTTTAGAAAGTGTATATAGTAGTTCGTACTATTCAATGGTGGATAGTGTAAATAACTTGCAAGTAACTGCAGATAAGTTTGAAACAGTAACATCTTCTTCGGCTCAACGTGATTTGTTAAGAGATATGGAACAAGATTGTGCGTATGTTGTGGCGGGGTTGAGCGTGTTGCCTATTGATGTTGAAAATAGTAATTCAGCAATCAAATTTTTTAACCAAATAAGTGGAATGTGTGAAGCATATATTAAAACTATTGATAAGGGTGAAAGTTTGTCTAACGAACAATTTTTATTAGTGGACAAGGCGGAATACGCTTTGTCTATTATTAAATCAAAATTAAACACTCACAATGATATGGTTCGTAAGGGTGATTACGAATTTATATCGGCTAGTGTTTTTAATAGTAAAGGTGTTACAGAGTTTTCAAACTCAATAGGCGATTTGACTGCTACGGAAGTGGATTATCCTACGATGATATTTGATGGACCTTTTTCGGACTCGCTTGAAAATAAAAGAATTTTAGGTTTAAGCGAGCAAGAAATTACAAAAGAGCAGGCTCAAGATTATTTGCAAAATGTGGTTTATAAAAATCAAGAAGTAAACATTAAGTTTGTTAACGAAACTTCAGGAGATTTTGTAACGTATGATTTTGAAATTGAAATTGAAAATTCAACATACACTGCTCAAGTTACCAAGCGTCAAGGATTGTTGTTGACTTTGTGTGGTTATGCTGAAAGTGGCGAGCCAAGTATTTCTACCGAAAAAACTCAAGACTTGGCAATAGAATTTGCTAAAAATGCTGGTTTTGGTGACCTTATTGTTACATGGCTTGAAACTAGAGATAATGTGGCGTATATAAACTTAGCACCAACGCAAAACGATGTAGTGCTATATCCGGATTTGGTAAAGGTTAAAGTAGATATGTATTCGCAACGTATTATTGGATTTGAGGCAAAAAATTACGCTTTTAATCATATTGAACGAACATTTAATTTTTCAAAGACGCTTCAAGAGACTGAGCAAAAGTTGGGATTTGACTATATTGTTTTAAATACACGTAAAGCAATTATCGCATTAGAAAATGATATTGAGGTTGCGGTATATGAATTTGCTTGTGAGCGAATTGGTGGTTTGTTTTATTATTATGTAGATGCAAATACTGGTGAGATTGTTCAAATATTAAAGGTTGTTGATTCTAACGGTGTTCCATTATTAATTTAAATATTTTTTAACAAAATAAATATTTTAATAAACAAAATATTAAAAAATAATTAATTTAACACAAAAATTACAACAAATAGGTAAAATTTTTAAAAATTTA
>JAZSRW010000161.1:0-15301 GCA_045538675.1 Candidatus Onthoplasma sp.
CATTTTATTAACTAAAATATCAACAAAATCACAAAGGGGGAATATTAAGGGGGAAAGTAGTTGCCACCTTAAAGATTGCACGAGACCAACCATAAATAAAATTTGTTCAAACTTGCTTTGAGCAAATGATTAAAAAGGTTGTGTCGAGTGCATAAAAAAAGAACTAAGCACTTCATACCCCGCAAGGTTAATCTTAGTTCTTTAATTGTCGTTATTTGTTAGATTTATGCAATCTATGTAATCCTTTAATCTAATAGTTTAGATTAGTCAACTGGATAAGTACTATCAACAATTGTACCCCAAGCATCATGTAGATCAGCTACTGACATAGCAGCACCTGGTTCAGTTGTGCTATCTAGATAATCTGCTTGCACAGCACCAGCTGAGAAAGTGATTTTAATTATAGCACCCATTAGAGCAGTTGAACCATTCTTACCAACTTGACTACTTATAGTTGCACTTAAAACAATCTCACTATCATCTGGCATCTCACTAACTTTTGCAGCTTTGCCATCTGAAGTTAAGTAGAAGAAACCTTCGTGATAAGTCCAACCAGCTACTGTAGTGTTAAAACCAACCACGTCCGCTTCTGTAAGACCATCTTGTGTAGTTATTTCGTCTGTAAATAAAGTATCATTACCTTCACTATCAAGAACTTCAACCTTAGCTTGAACTCTTACATAAGCGTTGATATTTGTAGTACCTAAATCAACAGCAAGTTCCTTATCTAAGATAATCTTTTGATTAGGAACAGCGAATCCTGTAACAAAAATCTTATTTGTACTTTCAGCAGTTACATCAGCACTATCAGCTGTTAAAGAAAGATTCAAAGTACCCATTGTGATACTATCAGTTTTTTGTGCAACAGTAGCACTAAAGTAAGCGTAAGTACCGCCAAATGCCAATACAGCAACCAAAACAAATGATAAGATTGCAATCACAAATGTAGACTTGCCTAACTTATTAATTTTTGACATAATTTTCCCCTTTTATTTAAATTAATTAATTTAACGAAAGAGAACGAATTATGGCTACAACCATATTAACTAACGACATATTAATAAGTTGCAAGCCTATCGTTTACTTTCTAATATAATTATACAAATCCATATTAATAATGTCAAACATTTTTTGATAAATTTTTATTAAAATCTACATTTTTTTACACCTTTTTTTAATACTAGTAAAACTATACCCAAAATACACCTAAAATACTATATACTAATAGATTTTTACAATTACACCACACCAAAAAACAAGGCATAATTAAATGCCTTGTCAGTACTAAATTTTAACAATATATGCAGTTACCACAATATTGATTGTATCCGAAGTCATATCATAAGGTGCTTCGGTAAAATCTATACCCTCAAACAATTTGATTGTGCCACCGCCTGTAATTGTGTTTTGGTACACAAACTTATTAGTATTGTCGACACGAACAAGATTATTATTACATTCGTGCAATCCACCAATCAAAATTTCCTGACCTTTGTGTTCGACTTTGATATTAATATGCAACTCTACACTCTCATTAGTTTCGATACTTAATGACGCATCAATAACATACATCATATCACGTGCCAAACCTTGCGGTATTCGGAACTCGGTTTTGGACTTGCCTTCAATAACCCAACTAGCCTCACCTTCAACTACAAACTTACAATTAGGTTCTTGTTTACCACCCAGAAAGCCAAGAACAGCAACCGCCAAATACACCAACGATATAATCAGTGCCAACGATAATACTAATATTACAACCGTATTACGTCTACCTTTGGTTTGCAACCTTTGCTTGCTCGCATCTTGGATTGTACCCACGTCAAGCACAACACCGCCGACCTTTTTACGCTCGGTTGAGTTTTTAGACTCGGTAGATGTATCAAGATTTAGTCCACCTCCTACTCCACCCATATGCGACAAGCCTTTCATACTCTTTTTTAGTTTATCTTCCGCACTTGTTGATCTGGTAGTAGTTTTTGATGTAATAGTCGAGCGAGGTTTAGTCGATGGACTGCGTGTTGAAGATTCAGAACTTGACGTTCTGGTTTTTGGCTTTTCGTTATTATCCATATATCACTATCCCCCTTTTTATATATTATACATTGTCAAAACTATCCGTTGCACTACCCTCAATAATTAAGTGTAATGTAATAAGTTGTCCTTGAATATTATTTAAAAAGTCTTGACTAAACTTTAAATCTTCCATTAATACTAATGTTTCGCTGGCGTTCATTTGCCTATTAGTGTATGTTTTTGAGCCGTCGCCATTTTCGGTTACCTTAACGCTATAAAACCAATCTTGGCCATCGTCTGCGTGGTCATAAAAATCAGTAGTAGTAACAAATTGATTGACATTATATTCTATACCATCTGCTTTGATTATAGCCTTAAATCTAATATAATAACCATAGCCCGTTTCATTATTTTTAATAGTTACATTTTCGCTTTGTTCACTAGTTAAATACTTTATATCTGGTTCAATTAGGTTTGTACCAAGATAAATATATCCACCATTAGACACAACGCGTGTGCCTTGTTTGATTTCAATATCTATGTTTTGAACAGTTAGTTGAAATCCCATTTCGTCATCATCTACCAACCAACTACCTGTTTTGCCAATAGCACTAACACAAGCAACAAAAAGTAGCAATACTGTTATTGCTATTAACACTATATTTAGTTTATTGCTAATTTTTGCTTTCACTACTGACTCCTTTTTAATTTTCAATTAATTGCCAGTTTAGTCCCCAAACTGACGCTTGCTTATATGCTTCGTTGGTGGTTTGAACACCTTCAAGTTTTAATGTAATATTAATGCTGGCACCCATTATTTCAGAAGGAGCCGAATTGTCTAGGTATATATAATTGGCAATAGGTATAGATTGGCCTACGGTCAACTTAAACAATTTTACTTTAGGTATACCATCACCGCTAATCATTTCGCCACAATAGTAGTATCCTGTATATTCGTCATAAAACCAACTATATTCGTCAAACTCTGTAATTAATGTCTTGTTGGCAGAGTCGCCAAGTGCTAGTTGTATCCAACCTGGGTCACACTGAGTCTCTGTACCGTTGACAGGTGTATAACTTGCTTCAATCTTTAATCTGCAAAATGCCGAAACTGACGCATTATTGCCCGAATTTGACACTTGCAACCTAACAGCAACTTGGTCACCTTCCTTATCTAGTGCTAAAATTTCGGCATATCCACCACGCTTGACATTTCCAATAACTGGAATGCTTGATGAATTATTAAACATATTGTTAACTTCACCGCTTTTTACGTTATCATCTTCGTCTGTCAATACAGCACGCCAAACAATATTAATTTTACCCAGTTCAGTATCATTAGTGGCCATAGCCATAGATGAAAAGTATGCATAAGTATAACCAATACTTAAACACGCTATCATTAATACTAATAATACATAAGCAATTTTTGGTATTGCATATTTACGCATATTTTTCTCCTTTTATATTATGCTGTAACTTTGTACAAGTTCTTCATTGCGGTAAACCACGCACCATGCACAGCGTCAGTCAATTCCCAAGCAGTTTCATTATAATTGCTTTCTTGATAGTGGGTTTGACCTGCTGTTTGGTCGTGAATTAAATATTCTACACTAACATTTGACGCAAATTCTTTAAATATTTGCATACTTCTATTAGGCATCAACACACCTACATAATAATATGTGTATGTTGTAACTTCTTTATCTTGGTCATCTAATGAAGTTGTTTCAATCTTTACAAATTTATTAGCCATAGCAGTTGAAATGAATTTATTATCAATTTCAACCGGACTAACTAATCTAAATTCATAGTAATTTTTACTGTTATTTATAATCACACCGATTGATTTATCTTGTTGTCCTGTTGCGTTTTCATCAGCAGTATAAATCAAATCAATGTCACTTGCTTCGGATTTATTTTCCAAAGTTACTGATAGGCTATACGAATAAATGATAGCCGTTTTACCAGTTTCTGGCTTAATTGTGTACGCCAACACTTTTTCGCCAGGTTTTAATGAAATTTCACCTTCTAAATAAGATGATTTGGTTGCAGTATAATTTACAACACCCGCAACAACTTGTTGTCTTGGTAAATAATCGGTGTTACCACTTAGTGGACTTACAGTTAATGTACTTAAACTAAAATCAGCAACTCCTGTGATTATTTGATTTGTATTGTTACGAATATATATTTTCCCTGGGTCATCTTCTGTAATAGCACGATAGTATCCGTCAACTATTGTTTCAACGCCTGTTGTTGACGACTCATTATAACTAACTGAAGCGTCAAACTCGACACTTTCAACGTCTAACGAACACCAAAAGTCGTTGGCTGCATTATTGTCAGCAATCAATGCGTCTGGTGTCATTCCTTGCACCACAACACCCGTGATAACGGTTAACGAATACCCGCTAGGAATATATGTAACACCATTTTTTCGGGTTAATTTAAATATTCCATTAGTACCGCCAGATATTTCCCACAACTTTGTATCGTAAGTAAAAGCAGTACCAATCAAATAATTATTGTCTGTTACAAGTTTTTCGCTTGCTGTTTTGTTTGTATAATCTTCATACCACAATTTGCTTGAAATTATAACTGCCTTTACTGGAAGAATACTGGAACTATTGTTAGTAATACTAATATTTGTTTCGTAAGTAGACTCACCACCAGCAACGTCTTGTGATTTTACCAATACTGGAGATGTTGCAGTTGAGTTGTGAATTTCGTAACTATTTTTAACGTAATTACAAGGCAATGCTGAAAGTCTGCTTGGTTTTAAATACTTGCCACTTTCTTCATCATAATCGTTACTTTTTTCAACACCTACACTTATGTTATCCAAAATCAAACTATATTCACCGCTAATAATTGTTTTATAATCTTCAGCAGTGAATTGTATGTAATCTAAAACATTTATATATGTTGGTTTATCAATGTCTGCATTATAACAATGTTTAGGTGTATCATCTAGTGTGATAGTTTTGATTTGATTTGAAGTTTGCAACTTAACCCACTCTGAATCAGATGGTCCTGCCAAAACATTATTCTTTTGCCAATAGTGGCTAAAGTTTATGCTGATAGTAATCAAATTAGCATCAGGTATTACATAAACGCCTAAACCACCATTATACTTATTGCCCGCTGTAATTGCGTCATAATTATATTTATACGTAGTAGTAGCACCATCTTTAATTTCATCAACTGTATATCTATACGCAGTATTAACATAATAAGGTTGTTTTTGCGTTGCCTTATCAACGTCACCTTTATATGTTCCGTCTTGATTTTTTTCCATAACCGCACTATCCATAGGGAAAGCCAAAGACCTTGCATCATCAACATAAGAGTTATAAATCATAACACTATAACTATCAGCAACAGCTGATTCTTGGTTGGTTCTAGCCATATACGAAATCCAGTTATTAAAAGCATCTATGTCTGCAACACGACCGGTATTAGCAATACTATAAAATTGATGTTGATTGCTAGCACCATACACGCCATAATTTGCAGTTTTTGACCTTACATAATAAGGCGTAAGTTCAATTTTTAATTCATCGCCTATATATGTATAAGAATTATTTGGCGAAGTATGGAAGGTTACACTGCTAATAATTGGAAGTGTTCCCGAACCAGTTTTTGTACCCATATAGTACATAACACCATTTAGTGTTGCACTATCCGAACCAGTTGTATAATATTTTTTATTAGCGTCTCCAGCAACCAACCCTTGATGCGTACCCATATCAATGCACCAATCATCACGATTAACAAAATTAATTGTAAAATCATTAGCCAGGTGAGTTGTTGTATTAGACGCACCTTTATCAACATAAGTTGCAGTAAACTTAACCATTAAATCATAATTATAAGTAGCATTTAAACTCTCATCATAATTACTATTAAATCCATAACTAATACTTAATTGGTTGTTTGTAGTGCCTTGCTTATACACATAATTTCCGCTAGAAGTTTCTGCCAAAGCAAAATTTGTATATGTATCGTAATGCACCACCGCACCGCCATCGTTTGTTATCTTGTTAATTGAACTGGCTTTAAATGAATATGTTGCAACCGCCAAGGTTGTTCCTATATTCACGACAAAAGCCATACATAAAAGTATGGCAATTATCATATTAAATTTAATTCTTTTACAAGAACGCACTAAAATCCCCCTGTGCTAAACTTTAGCAATATCGTGTTTACGCATCTCACTTTCGTTTGTTAATGTTGAACTTAACACCCACAAACCTAGTAGTATGTCAATAAGTAAGAAATAGTTATCTTTAACCCCTTTATATATTGAGCCACCATTATTGATTATCATTATAACTTTACCTTTGATATCCTTATGTTCAATAGTGCTTTTATCTTCGTTTGAGTTTGCATCACCCTTTGTAACATATTTAGCATTTGCCCCAGTACCAGTTTTACTTTCAATTCGGTGAGTAACCGGATTTGATACGTCGCTAAGTTGATATTCGATAATATCGCCAACCTTATAATCATCAAAAGCACGAATAATAACTATATCATCTTTGTAGAAAACAGGACTCATACTATCACTTAATACAACATCTAAACGTAGTCCTAATGCATATATGGCAACAACTGCCAAAGCCAATGTTATAAATATTGACAATACAAAATTATACATCACTGACTTTGCCAGTCCAAATTCTTTTACTTCCTTTAAATCGCTAGTATATATCATAATTCCCCTTTAAGCAAATTTACATTTATTTTATTTTAACACAAATGCTATCATTTAAGCAAACATATAATGCAATTTTTTAAAATTTTCTTATTTTTTATAACCAATTTCTTCAGTTTTTGACTCATTTTCGCCTTTTACAGCATATTTGCAGTCATTACCTGTCATTTTTAGACCATCATTTAACGCTTCCCCTAACAATGCACCAATATATATTCTTGGAGTTCCGCCTGTGCTTGTTAAAATAGTATGTAGTACAAAAGCATTTCCGTCATTGCTATTATTGTTTGTTAAAATACTATTTGCAGAGTATCCTGCAATTCCGCCAAATGAAAGTTTAGTTTGAGAGTTACCAACAATTTCAAATATTATATTAGATTCGCCATTAATTGACGCACCTAAACCTAGAGATATTACACAATTAGTAAACTCAGTATTTGTAGCACAACCAGCAATAACACCAACATATAAGTTGATTGAGTTGGTTACACAACCATTTTGTGAGTCTTCATCATATTTGGCAAGTCTTATTGAACTTGACGTAATGGTAATATTTTCAAACACACTCATTTTATCAGTCAAACCAGTTGCTTTAGCCACTAATATTCCCACATATACTGCAGCATTATTATTGGTTATATTAGTTGCAGTAGTTGTTTTTACATAACCATTTAAAGCAAAGTTGGTTAATGTTAGATTTTTAAATGTTGCCTTATCTGCAATTCCAAACAAACCAACATATCCGCTATTATCAAACTCTATTTCAGTTTTAGAAATGTTACCACTAATAGTTTTGCTATTTCCGTCAAAAGTTCCAGTAAATACTTGTTCGTTAGTAAGTATTGGATTAAATTTAACAACTGTAACACCATTTTCTTCAACTTCTTTTTGGTAATTAATTTCAATATCTTGTCCTAAAATGTAGTTTGCCCCTAAGAAATACTTAATATTTCTCAAATGTTCTTCTGATTCAATTCTGTAAGGATTTTCTTTACCATCACCAAATGCAAACAATGCAAAATCCAAACCATAAAGTTCGTTTTCTTCAACACACCAAGTTTGTTGAGACGCCAAACTACCCGCACGCAATACTTGAACATAAATAGAACGATAACTTCCCATCATATATGGATAGTAGCAATAATATTTTTCGCCATCTATAATAATAGTACTATTTACTTCAAAAGCATCTGTTAATGTAGGCTCAATAGTTTCGTTGGCTTGCAATACTTTATTGTAATAAGTAAATCCTATATAATATTTATCAACACCCTCTTGTTCGCCTTCTATTGCTTTCC
Organism: Candidatus Onthoplasma sp.; assembly: GCA_045538675.1. Taxonomy (GTDB): domain Bacteria; phylum Bacillota; class Clostridia; order Christensenellales; family UBA1242; genus Onthoplasma. Next base: position 8,035 of record JAZSRW010000161.1, read on the forward strand.
AAATAAATGCATTTCTAGTTTCATCAAACCTAAATGTTTGTCCGTCTACTTGATTAGGTAAACTTAAATCAATAGGTTCAGAATATTCACTATTAATTACATATCCGCTAGTATTTTCACTTGCCGCTTTGATTGCTATCTTAAATGTTGTTACAGGAATATCTGAAATATTCCAAGAATTAGTATCGCTTTCCCTAATTGCAATTTCAAAACCATCACTAATTATACTAATATAATATTTATCAGCCCCTTCAACACTATCCCAAGTAATAATTGTGGTATTTTCTTGCTTTTTAATGTTGCTTGGAATCTCTAATTTTGTAATTGTAGGTAAAGTCTTATCTGCATAAGTTCCGCTAGTAAATGATGTAAAGTGTAAATCATTGTGAGCATACACTTCTACCGAAATTGTTCCCGCTTTAAAGCCTACAAATTCATAATATGGATATTCTACATCTTTGATAATTCCTGTTTCTGTTTTTTCAACAGGTAGTTTAGTATTTTCATCAATTTCAGCATATTTGTGAGTATAATGTATCGCATAGGTTGTTCCTTCTACATCACTTGCCTTCCAAGTTAGCACACCTCTATTTGTAACAATACTATTAACATTAATAGTATCCATTCTGTTAACAATATTGTTAAGTTTGATATATGCACTACTAATAGAATCTGTTGTTCCTTTTACTCTTGCTTGAATATAGTAATCTCTACCAGAAATCATATCGCGGTCAGTATCACCAATATCTAACATTTTTGCAGGTAAATCCCACGAATTTCCTCTCACAACTCGTGTCAATTCTATTTCATTATTTTCTTCACCAATCTTAATAGTATACGAAATGTGAAGTTCGATATTATTATCTGTTAGATTTTCCCAAGTTAATAAACCGTCTTCCATTTTTAAGTTTTGTAATTCTGGAAGTATTAATATGCTATCAGTAGAAGTTGTAATTGAATTGATAAAGTCATTACTTCCTTCACCTAATGCCACAATCTTAAATATATAACTAGTATTTGGCAACAATTTAAATGGACTACCTTCACCATTATTCAACTCTCTATTTTGAGGCAATTCAAAACTTGCAACATTGCTAGAATTTATACTATAATCGCCTTCTTCTAAAGTTATTGCATAAAGTTCGGTTTCGCCATCAAATACTTTTAGTTTATAGTTTTTAACAAGTTTACTACCCGTAATGCTACTAGCGTCATCAATGCTAGACATCTTCCAACTTATAGCACCTTTCTCGATAGATACATCAGACTTTGGTAAAATTGCAATTGTTTTGTTTCCTGCACTTTGTGCCAAAATTATATCCATTGAAGTTTTATCAACATAGTGAGCACTAACGTTGGCCAAGAAGGTTGAGTTAGAACTATCAGTTACAATACCCTTCTTTATACGTTCTTCATTTATCTTATCTGCTAGTCCTGCATATGTTATAATTTCGTCCATAACTTCTTCGGTAGCAAAGTAGTAAATTGGGTCAAATATATATTGTTTGTCACTATCCAAACAAGGCTCTATTTGTTCTTGAGTATAAGCATTTGCATTATACAATACTAAATTATATTTTTCATTTGTTTTTGAGTTGCTTAATTCAACAATATATACTGGATCGTCATCTATTAAAGTTGCTTGATTTATCCAACTCAATTCACCGTTTTTAATTTCAAGATTAATTACATTATAACGTTGAACTTTAACCGAAACACTAACGTTAGAATTTACAAATCTACTATCATCACCTATAAATCTTGCATCAAATTCAAACGAACCACCTTGCGACAAGTCAATTTCTTGACAAGCACCTAGTTTGTCATAATAGAAATATTTAGTATTTTCGGTGTTAAAGTTAAATGGCATATAACCTTCAGCATTAGTATAGATTACATTAAATTTAATACCATTATAAGTAAAGTTAGCCAATCCATTAACGTCATCACTAGCACTAATTAAATTCGTGTATCCTACTAGTCCTGTATTAACACCAGCGGTCAAACTTTCAATTAACACTGCTTCATTAACAATATTTGCAACATACATAGTATGTGGCTCTGAGGCAGAAATATTAATTTCATACAAATGCACACCTTGTAATGAATTGTCGTCATCAATATAATATTTTAATGAATAAGTTATATCTTTTGGTGTATTAATTAGCACTACACCACGTTCGGTTGAACTTACTTTAACTTCCGGTGTTATTAACTTTTCTAACACATTTTTGTCAACACCATCACCTGCAGTAGCATAGTAATTATTTATAGGGCTACTTGGCATACCTGATACAATTCCATAATCTTCGCCAGAATTACCAAACATTGTTACTTTGATTTTATAACTTTCTGATTGTAATTTGCGTAATGTAGAATCATCTTCAAACATATATTTAACTTCAATATAATAATCGCTATCATCGAAAGTATTAATTATGTTATCAAATCCATAAGATTCTATAAAATTATCGTAACTATCTGAAACATTTTCAAACATCACCCAATCTTCAATTTGGTTATCTGAATTAATAAAATCAACTCTAGCACTTGTAAATAGTCCATGGATATTAATATAGAATTCGCCATCATTTATATAATAAGTAGTAACTTGTGGCAATCTTACCACTTTTACAATTTCACTTTCCCCACTTGACAATATCTTTAAATTGTCGTGCATTGCTTGAACGCTTACACCATAAATACCATCTTGCATTGGCATTAAAGTTGTTAAATCAATATTGCTTACATTTACTTGAGTAGAAAGTTTTAATGTTTTGTTTGCACCATTTAATAAATAAACTTTAACTAAATAATATCCAACATCTTTATCATAAGCCCACACAACATTACCATCTTGAACTATTGGTTTAGACGGTGTTTGTAAAACTTTAACTGCCATAGGGTCACAATACAATGAATTCACATATTGAGCACAATTATCTGTTAATGCTCGTACCTTTATTATATAATCACCAGCACCAAATACTTGTTCACCATCATCAAACAAACTATTATTATTTACATCATAATATGTTGGCATCATCATAAATGTATTAGATGTGATAAATCTGTAGTCAACTTCATTGTAATTAACAATAACTTCATAATTTTTTACATAATTTTGATTTGCAGTTGGATTAGTCCAAGTAATTTTTTCCAATACTTCGCTTATTACATCATTTTCATCTTTAACTTTTGATGTAACAATATTTAATCCCGTAGGTTTTAATAATCCATAAATATCCTTAGCGTCAATTATTGAATTTAACGCATTTGTACTAGCCAATGCATACGCTTGGAAACTTAATTGTTCTAACAACAATTCATCAACACCATATGTAAACAATAATTCTGGAGCAATTGTTATACATTTTTTGTCTGCAGTTTCTTCTATTGTTGATAAATTTTGAATATTTATATCTTTTATTACGTCATTAACCTTAACTTCAATGTTTCCAATATAATCAATTTCGTTTTTATTAATCTCTGTATAAATCTGACCATTTTTAACATTTACTTTAATAGGTGACAACTTATACACATCTTCAATAATTTCGCCATCATTTGAATTTAGATAGTATACTCCGCCCAACTCTAAATTGCTATCCACTTGAAGATAATATGTTGTTTTGCCAGGGTTGATAGTTTTAAAATCATAAACACATTTGTTGCCAATAAATGTAAAGTCTTCAACCTCGTCTTTTAACACCAATTTATTCAAGCCGGTCATTTCGGCATTTGTATACATCAAATTATATTGTTGTGAATTGTTTATTTTGTCCCAAGTCAACAATCCATTTTCAACAACTATAGTTGACGCAGCCAATTTAATAACATTAAGTTCTGCATTTTGACTATCAAAATAATAGTTGTCAGTAGGATTTGCCAACGCTTTTACTAATATTTTAATAGAGCCTGCCGGTATCTCAGTTTTTGCGTCCATATTTACTAATGTAAATTCTTCACCAGCAGATTTTGCAACCTCGCCACTACTTAATACCAAGCCTTGACTAATAACCATATTATATTTTAATGAATTAGCGTCGTTATTGGTAATATTTAAATATTTAATATTATCGTCCGTAGTCACCGTTTCTGTAACAGTTAATATTGGTGCCTTTAAAAATCCAAAATTATATGTAGCAGTTCCTTTATTTGGCAATGTTTTATTATCATTACTTAAGGTAATAAACTTAATACTATATTCTTGATTTTCGATATAAGAAACACCCTTATTTTTCATTAATATCAACAAGTTTTGCATTGTCAACACATTGTCAACATCTGCAGTATAGTTATCTTTTAAATCTATATAAGTTTCTTTGCCACTTAATGTAACTACCGCCTTATAATTACTAGCATTTTCAATACAATTAAATACAAGGTTTTGCTCGTTTTTAGAAATAACATTAACTCTATCTAAAACCTTTAATGTATAAGGTTCGCCTTCAGCATTTTCACTCTTTGTATCGTCTGACGTTACAGCATTTTCAACATCTTTAGATATTATGGTATAAATCTCATATTCGCCAGCAGTTAACATTATTGAATTTAATTCTTCTCGCACATTATAATTAACGTCATATAAATTAGTTTGGAAATATGAACCGTTTTGAACAAAATCATCTAATATTATATCATTTGTGCCATTTTCAATACGTAAAATCAAACTATATCCACTACCCACCATAGTTTCGGCAGGTGTAACAACAAGATTTCCGCCAGAAATTTGGAAATCACACAAACCATTTAACTTATTAACAGTATAATTTCCAGTAGCAGATGCCATTACTAAATCAAATCCATTATATCCAGCAGTTGTACTTTGAGGATTTACATACGCTTTGGCTTGATATGTGCCAAAATCTTTAATTTCGTCATTACAATTTGCCATATTATTAGCAACGTTAATAACTTTATTATCATTTAATGTAAATACATACCCGCCAATGTAATTTTTGTTTGTATCAACAAAATTTTCATCACTGCAAGAAAGTTCAAATGTTAGATTTTCTTTGTCAAAAGTTATTGTTGGTGTAGCCAATTTTTTAACATTTTTAACGTCCCCTTCGACAGTAATAGCACTATCTAAAATATTCTTTCCGTTACCAATTGCTTGCGAAGTATATTTATAATTTCCAGCAGATAAATTTTTTAGATTATATTCATTGCCAGATATTGTTTTATTGACTCCATTTTCAAATATTTTATATGAACTTGCATTGCCATCAATATCTTTATTTAGTACCACCTTAAAGTTTTCATAGTCAATACTCATTTGAGGTATTGCCAATTTTTCAAACGTTGTAGTTGTGCCCTCATTCGAGTCATCTGCATCAAACACATCTTTGCCATTGCCATAAACAAACACTTTTGCTACGTAATTTCCAGGATCCAACACATCAGCATTTAATTCAAATTTATTTCCTGCAAGCATTGTGTCAAGAGTTTGCACTGGATTTATCAAATCGCTTGCTTTGTAAATCTCAACTTTATAACTACTAGCTTTATCCACAGTGTTAACGTAAAGTTGTTTATTACTTATAGGTTGAGTAGCATTAAATGAACCTTTAGCTAGTTTGGTAATAGAAATTTTATTGCCAACAGCATCAAACTTATTTCCTTCACCCAAACTTTGCACAGTTATTTCATAATCCTTTGCCTCAAAATCATATTTAGACAAACTGTAATAGTATTTCCCATCAACCACATCATAATCAGCAGAAGTTAATATTTTATCCTCTAATTCAAATGATATACGATATTTGTTGATTGAATTTATATCGCTATCTTCCCAGCATAATTTTTTATTTTCAACACTCAATTTCAAATCTTTTAGTATTGTCCAACTAGTTGGTTGTGAAACTTGAGAAGATATAACGCCCAATCCGTTGCCACAAGCAACAATTTCAATACTATAGGTATCTGCAACAAACCTGCTTACATCATAAGAATTTACTATTACAAACTTATTATTAATACTATCAACAATAACGCCCGAACTATTTTTGATAGTAACTAAATATCCTTCAGCATTTTCAATTTCTTGCCAAGTAATAGTGTTATTATCTGCAATGATTTCTGGAGCATTTAATATTTTAAAACTTAAAGGATTTGAGTATACAGTTCCTGTAGCAGTGTTAGACTTGCAGGAATTTGCAAGCACTTTACAATAATATTCGCCTGCCTCAACATAATCAACTTGCAAGAAATTTGTCGTTATATTAGAAAAAGTTTGCAACAATGCACTATCCCTATATACTTCAACTGTATAATTTTCTGCATTTTTAACAAAATCCCAACTAATTATCTTGTTTGCAATATTTACATTTTTAACAGAACCAATCACATTGTATTTCAATTCCGTAGGTTCGCCACTAAACACATATTTAGAATCTACGCCAACGTACCCCTCGCTATTTGAATTGATCTTTAAAATATATTCAGCACCATTAACATTATCAATCAATTCTGAAATATCAACAACCACAACGTCGCCTTGAATGTTTGATTGATTTAGTACCATTTGTTTAACAATATTTCCATTACTGATAACATCAATATCATAAGTTACCACACCTTCACTTATATCAAAACAAAGATTTGAACCTTGAATATATGCATTGTCCACACCTGCAAGTTTTGAAAATGAAAGTTCATTGCTATATTCCGAATCTGTGAATACTTTTCCATCGCCAACCGCTTTCACTTTACAAGTAATGATATTGTTATATAAATCATTTACTTTGCCAACTAAAGAACTAAATAAATATTCAGTATTATTACCAATATTAATCTCAACACCATCAACGTCTAAAATATATGAATTTACATTATCAACTCCCACAAATGTAAATTTATCGCCATCAAAATTCAATTCAGATGGAGAATCTAGTTTAACCGGCTCATTGTAAATATTTACAGAAATTACATCGTTGGCTTTTTCATTGTCGTTGCTAACAACTTTCAACTTTACATCAAGTGCAGCCTTCACAGCCTTAATAGTTCCTCCATTGATTTCCAACACTGTTACATCATCACTAATCAATGTATAACTACGGATAGTTGCATAACTTGGTAAAACCTTAATTGTTGGAGTATATTCTTCCCCAACTAACAATGAAATACTTTGTTCCGTAAATGCCACTTTTTCGACACCTATCTTTACTTGTTGTTTGCACGCAAAAAACAAACAGCTTATCGCCACAAAAATAAAACTCAATAATAAACCTTTAGCTTTCGTCCTTATCATATATTCCCCTTG
>JAZSRW010000009.1:0-1587 GCA_045538675.1 Candidatus Onthoplasma sp.
AACCCAGAAATGTGTGTTGTTCCATCTTCGTAGACTATACTCTCAATATCATCGTGAATAGGGATGGTATACGAATCAACAAAATGACCCTTAGTATGAGAAGGAAATATCACTTGCTTTACCTTCGTTGCTTAGTGTATTGTAACATTGAGTTAATTGAAATATATCCAATCCGCCTTGTATATTCCCTAACGATGCCGACAAGTCATTCTGCTTGGTTATTTTTAGCTTATTTAGATAACTATTTGCCTTTTTTAGGGTTACAACATTTAGCAGTTTTACCGCGGGCACGTTTAAACTTGATGATAATGCCTGTTTAACTGTAACCCACCCGTGAAAACCACTTGGACTATTTGGTTTATAACCATTGAAGTTTGTCATTTCGTCCAATATTAGTGACGATTGGTTTATTAGGCCAAGGTCAAATGCAGGTGCATATGCAATTATTGGCTTAAAACAGCTTCCTACTTGTGACCTTTGCGTTGCTTTTTTACCCCTAAAACAACAAGCTACAATTTTTCCGTTTGGAGAAGAAATTACGCAACCTATATCAGCTAAATTGCCATTTTTGTCTGTTGTTGTAACATTAGATATTACATCTTTTATTAATTTTTGTACTTTTTGATCGCAGTATGTTTCTATTACCAAATTTGAAGAAAAAAGCTGACCTTCGGTGATATTGAGCAATTTGCAAGCTTGATTAATTGCACTTTTGGTATATCCTTCTATATGGCTGTTGGCATATGGTGTATAATTTACTACCTCTTTTATAGCGTCAGTGTACTCGTCAAAAGATATGGCTTTTTGATCAAGCATTAATTTTAGTACGAGATTTCGCCTACTAGTGCATTTTTCAATGTTGATATCTGGTGCGTATAGACTTGGTGCCTTAATTAGTCCTGCAAGTACGGCACTTTCTGATAGTGTAAGTTCAGTTGCTGATTTATCAAAATAGACGTTTGCTGCATTTTCTATACCGTAGGAGTTGCGACCAAAATAGATGGTATTTAGGTACATTTCCAATATTTGTTCTTTTGAGTAAAGGCTTTCTAAGGTGGTTGCTAGTATCAGCTCGTTGACTTTTCGGTTGATTGTTTTATTTGTATCCAAATGTGTATTTTTAATTAGTTGCTGTGTAATGGTTGACGCACCTTCTTTAATACTTTTACTGGATATGTTTTTTAATAGTGCTCCGCCAATTCGAACAAAATCTATACCCTTGTGTTTGTAGAATCGCTTGTCTTCTGTGCAAATAAATGCATTGATGGTGTAATCTTGTAGTGAAGAAATGCTTATTTGTTTTTTACCGTTAATGGAACAAGTTTCTTCTATCAGTTGACCTTTGTTATCTAGTATCTTTATGGGACTAAATACTTGAGTAAGCCTAGAAGTATCCAGTTTTACAAAATTAGTGCTTTGCTTAAAGTTAGTTAAGTATATCAATGCAAAAACTGATAGACCTAGCACGATAAAACACAATGATAAACACAATATTTTTACAATCTTCTTATTCATACCATAGATATTGTTTGTTATTGTCAATTTTATATTTATTTTTGTTGAAAAATCTTAAAAAAAATAGTACAA
>JAZSRW010000131.1:0-5901 GCA_045538675.1 Candidatus Onthoplasma sp.
CGATATGAGGACGCTGGAGTAATAAATAAGGAAATCAAAAAGTTAAGTAAGGAGTTGCAAGATGAGTAATATAATAAATGCCAAAGTTAAGTTTGTAAGAAACTTAAAAGACAGACATTTCAATTGCAATTCAAGTGATATTGAACAAAAACAAGTATTAGATTTGCTAGTAAAGACAATAAATGATTGCGGATTTAAAAGCGAAAATCTAAGCAACGTTGGCAAAAGTGTAATTGAAAATTTATTGTGTAATGATTTGCTAGAACAAGAGTTTGTAAGTAATTATACTAATCAAGGTTTGGTAAACATTGATAACGCAACTATTCAAATAAATGGTGCTAATCATATAGAAATATTTGCAAAAGATAGTAATGTATATGACGCGTATGTAAAGGCCAAAGAAATTGATAAATTGCTATGCAACAAGTTAAGTTTTGCTTATAGCGATAAATATGGATTTTTGACACCTAATGTTAAAAATATAGGCAGTGGTATTAGTGTGGAAGTTAAGATAATGTTGCCAGCCTTGGCTCAAATTGGTGCATTAAACAAAATTCCTAAATTTAACGACAAATTAATTTTTGATATTGTTTGTTTGGATATTAATAGCGGATTATGTATAATTTCTAGTAATGCAACTTTAGGATATAGCGAAAAACAAATTTGTGAACTTGTGACAAAGTATTTAAATAACATTATCAAACTTGAAATTGAAACATCTAAACAACTGGCTAGTCAAGACATAGATGATGTTAAAGACAAATTGTTTAGGGCAGAGGCGATACTGAATAATTGTATTAAAATTAGTTCGGTAGAAGCATATCAATTGGTTGGTAATATACTAATTGCAATTAATGCGGATATTAAAGGCTCTATTTCAGGCCAAAAAATTAATAAGGTGCTAAATACTATAAATTTAAATGAAACAGATTTTAAAAACCTAGCACAAAATGTCCAAAAGATATTAAAAGGCTAATAAAATAATTTTGATTAAAGGAGAGATTTTATGATTTATAATTTAACTGATTTAGCCAATCGTGCAGTACAATATGCACAAAATATGGCACGAAAACTTGGTAATCAAATAGGTACTGAACATATTTTGTATGGTTTGGCAAAAGTGGATTGTCAAGCCTCAAAATTATTAAAGTCATATAAGGTTACAAGTAGTGTTATGGAACAAGTTCTTAATAGTATGGGTACTGCATTTGGTGCTAGGGTTGGTGATTTTTCGCCAAGAGCCAAGGAAATGTTTGTAATTGCTAACGAGATTGCTAAACGCACTGGTAATAGTTATATTAGTACCGAACACTTGTTGGTTGCCTTGCTATCGCAAAACGATAGTTATGCTATCCAAATTTTAGCAGGTGCATTAAAACTTAATGTGTATGAAATGCGTTCAAGAATGCTTACATTTTTAAGCAATCGCCAAATGCAAAATCAAGGCGAATTTAATGATGATGGCTTTGTTAGGGTTGGCAAAATCAATAAGGACGCAAATGAAGAATTTTCAAAAACACCAGATGTTCACACTAGTGAATTAAGTGATGAATTGTTACAAATGGGTAGTGATGTTACTTTAAGGGCAAAACAAGGCAAAATTGACCCTATAATTGGGCGTGATGCCGAGATTGAACGTGTGATAGAAATATTGTGCCGTAAAACCAAAAACAATCCAGTTTTAATAGGCGAGGCAGGCGTTGGTAAATCGGCAATTGTTGAAGGTTTGGCTCAAAAAATAGTGGCTGGTGACGTACCTCAAATATTAAAGGGAAAAACTATTTATAGTCTTGATATAGGCGGTCTTATGGCTGGCACTAAATATCGTGGAAGTATGGAAGAAAAATTAAAAAATGCTATTGAAACTGTTATGACCAGTAAAAATATTATAGTATTTATTGACGAAATTCATACTTTGGCTCAAGCAGGTAGCGATAAAGGCGAAACTTCACCAGCGGATATGATTAAACCATATTTGGCTAGAGGCGAAATGCAAACTATAGGTGCTACAACTACTGATGAATATCGTAAATATATCGAGCAAGATAAAGCATTAGAACGTCGTTTTCAACCTATTATGGTTAATCCGCCAACAGTTGATGATACAATTACAATACTTAAGGGTTTGCGTGATAGTTATGAGGCTTTCCATAAAGTAAAGATTACTGATGAAGCCATAGTATCGGCTGTTAAATTATCGGATAAGTATATTTTGGATAGAAGTTTACCAGATAAGGCAATAGATTTGATAGATGAAGCGTCATCTAGGGCAAAGGTTAAAAATAATTATTCAAGTACTCAAGAAAAAGAACTAAAAGAAAAGTTAAATCAACTAAATGCGAACAAAGATGATGCGGTTAATCAAGAAGATTTTGAAAAAGCAAGCAAACTTCGTGATGAAATAAACGATATCAAACAACAATTGGAAGATTTAAAAAATACACCAAGTACTCAACCCGAAACACCTGCCGAAATAGGCGAGGAAGAAATTGCTGAAGTGGTAAGTAAATGGACGGGTATTCCTATTACAAAAGTAACTGAAGGTGAAAGTGAAAAATTATTAAAGTTAGAGCAAACTTTAAGTGAACGTGTAAAAGGGCAAGATGAGGCTATTAAAGTGGTGGCAAAAGCTATTCGTCGTGGTCGTATAGGTATGCGAGATGCACGACGCCCTATTGGCAGTTTCTTATTCTTAGGTACAACAGGTGTAGGTAAAACAGAACTTTGTAAAGCACTAGCAAATGCTTTGTTTGATAGCGAAGACAAGATGATTAGATTAGATATGAGTGAATATATGGAAGCACATAGTGTGTCCAAACTGATAGGCTCGCCACCAGGATATGTTGGTTTTGATGATGGCGGTCAATTAACCGAGCAAGTACGTCGTAAACCTTACAGCGTAGTATTGCTTGACGAAATTGAAAAGGCGCACCCAGACGTGTTTAATATGTTGCTTCAAATATTGGAAGATGGACGACTTACTGATAGTCACGGACGTGTAGTTAGTTTTAAAAATACCATTATAGTACTAACCTCTAACGTGGGTAGTGATAAACTTAATAGTCGTCGTATTGATTTAGGCTTTAGCGATAAAAACCAAGCCGAAATGGACTTAAAGCAAGTGGCATTAGACGAACTTAAAAAATATTTCCGTCCAGAACTAATCAACCGTATTGACAATATTGTTGTATTTAACAAACTTGGCGAAGATGTGGTGGCGGAAATTGCTAAAAATATGCTTGCCGAACTTAACAAAAATTTAAAGGATAAAAATATAACTCTTAAGTTTAGTGCAAGTACACTTAAATATCTAATCAAAAACGGAACTAATGTAGATTTTGGTGCAAGACCTTTACGTAGACTTATTACCAATGCTATTGAAGATGAACTTGCTGATATGTATCTTCGTGGCGAAATTAAGGACGGAAATACTATTATGGTGGATTGTAAAAATGGTAAATTGCAATTTTTGGTAAAATAATTAAAAATTATTAACTAAAATGTAGTAAATTAATTGACAAATTGCTTAAAATATAGTATATATTAAGTATAAAGGGAGGAAGAATTATGAATTACAGATTTAACAAAACTGATGACGGTGTTATCAATGATAAAAAGGTAGAAGCCGCTGTTAAAAAATTAGATACATTAGAGGCTCGTGGCACTTTGATTATCGAAGCAGGCTATAAGGATACTCATGATGCTTATTGCAAAATTACAGGTAATGTTTTAAAGGCTCCAGTTGTTGCTGGTGGTAAAAAAGTAGGCGAAGCAGTAAATGATGCAGTTAAAAAGGTTGCAACAATTATCCGTAACGAAAAGCAAACTGCTAGGGATAAAAAAGAACAAGTTCGTCGTACTTGTGCTAAACGTAACGCTGATAAGCAAGAAGTTGTTGAAGAAGAAACATTTGAATTATAAACAAAAAAGGCTAATATATAGCCTTTTTTATTTGCATTAATATACTTAAATTTTAATCTTTTAAATTACCTAAACCAAATAATAGAGTGTTATATTCATCAAAGTCATTACAATTATTGCTTATCACAATTTTGGTTGTGGCAGATATTTTGTCTAAAATATTAGGGGATACACTATCAAATATATCTTCGCAAAGTAGCAAGTCAAGTTTACGCACACTTGCACGAATTAGGGTAAGTATTATTAGGTCGTTTTTAGTTAAATCTTTTACTTTAATATTGGCTTTATCTTTCCAGCCCCAATTACTTAAGTGTACAAGAGCAATATTTGTTCGTTCTTGTTTTTTTATGTTACGTGCTTTTAATGGATAGCATACATTTTCAATTACTGATTTATTGTTGAAAAATTTAGGACTAGCACTAATATATGCTACGCTATAATCTTTTTTATAATTAGTTTTTTTAAGGCTTTTACCATCAATTAAAATTTCGCCTTTATAATATGAGTCTAGTTTAGCTAGTAATCTAATTAATGTAAGAGGACCGCTATCATTGTCGCCAATTAAAACATAGTTACCAGCATCAAACTTGTAACTAAAATCATAAAGAGTATAAAACTTGCTAAAGTATGTATATCTAACTTTTTTAAATTGTATCATAATATTATTTTAGCAAAAATTTAATTATATTGCAAGGAATTTAATTAAACTTAATATATCCAAAGCCTTCATCATTTTTGTTGTGGGTGAGAGGGGTGCATAAATTTAGTAGGATATGTTTAATTTTATCAGGGCTGGCTTTTGGATTTTGAGCAATTAAAATTGAACATATCCCAGCAATAATAGGTGTGGCTACACTTGTACCGCTCATAGTTGTATAAAACCCGTGTTTGCAGTTATAGTTGGTTGAAGTTATATCTACACTAGGTGCAATTACATCAGGTTTAAATCGGCTATCAACTGGCCCACGTGAACTAAAGTCGGCAATTTTGATTATACCATCGTTTCTGCCGTCATCAAGTCCGCCAACAGTAATAATGCGTGAACCAGTGCCGGGCGATTTGATAGAATTGTGGTCTGGGCCACTATTACCAGCGGCAGCAACCACTACAATTCCACTATTCCACAAACTTGTTGCACCTAATTGCAATGGGTCGTTTTTGCCTGTATAATCAGCACCAAAACTCATACACACAACTTTGATATTATATTTTTTGTGTATATCATAAATATATTGCATGGCGTCTAGTATGGTTTGCGAACTAGTTTCGCCATTACTATCTAATGCTTTTATCATAACGACATTTGACTTAGGCACAATTCCAGCAAATTTACCTTGACTGCAAATTCCACTACCACAAGCAACACCTGAAATAAACGTTCCATGCCCATTATCATCATAAGGGTAAGTACGATTGTTAATCAAGTCCTTAAAGTGTAAAATTTTAGGTACAGGCAATAAAAAATCAAGGTGAGGTGATATGCCTGTATCGATAAAAGCAATAGTTGGAAGATTGGAAATGCAATTTTGATTATTAATACCAATAAATTGTTTGGCTCGGTCAATAAGTGTAAAAACTCTTGCATTTTTGGTAATAAAATCAACGCTATCATACTCGGCAAATTTTGTAATATTACTTTTATCAATATGTGCAAAAAAACAGTTCATAAATGGATATGAAATATAGTGTATTTTGTTATTATCTAGTTTTGCTTTTAGTTCGTCAAAATTATTAGCATACAAAAAGCAATCAATACTTTTTGTACTTAAAGTGTTGACTTCGCTTAAAAGTTCGGGGTGGATTTTGCCTGTCATTTTATCCTTTCAATTAATTGATTTAAAAGTTCACGTTGTTCGTCATTTAGCATAGGCGATAAAGTGCTAGACAAAGTATTAAGCATATTATTATCTAGTTTGCCTTGTGACTTTAATTCGCTGGCTTGCGTAAACAACTCTTTGTACAAATCTTGTTGCGATAAAT
>JAZSRW010000035.1:0-13035 GCA_045538675.1 Candidatus Onthoplasma sp.
ATTTTCAAGTTCCTCGTTACGTTCTTCCAACTCGCCTTCCAAACCTTTGATTTGGTCCTTGTAGTCATCAACCTTGTTTTGCATTTTTTCATCAACAATCTTTTCAAGGTTGTCGTATACTTTAATTGAATATGTATTAAATTCGCTAAGCATAGCCACTTCCATTGCTTCCTTAGCCTTTTTAATTTCGTCTTCATAATGCTTAATTTCTTGATTTAAAGACTTAATCGATTGATTGTATTTATCGGTAACTATGTCAAACTCTTTTTCGCCTTCTTGTTGACGATTTATTTCATCACGCATTTGCTTTTTGATGTAGTTAATTTCAATAGTTGAAGACGCTTGGTCAAGTTGTTCCTTTAAGTTTTCCACCGTTTCTTTACTGGTTTGAACTTGACGTTGGAATTCCTTGGTTTGTTCTCTGTAATTATTTTCAAGAACTGCAATTTCGTTGTTTACACGTTCTATTTCTTGCATATACTTTTTACGTTGTGTAGTGTAGTTTTCAGTTTCACGCATTGCTCTATCAAGAACCAACGAACCATCTAAACCTGCCTTTTCAAAGTCAAATTTTTCATGGTCAACACTTTTAAGACGTGCTTTTTCCAATTCTTGTTGTTCTTGAATTGCACGTTTTTGTAAATAAGCAAACAATACTGGAATACCACGCTTGATTTCATCTTGAGAAAATAGTACTTCATAATCAACAAATTCTGGTAAAGTAAGCATTGCTTTATCCATATTAATCTCAAAATATTGATAGTTTTGGAACAAATCACCACTAATTGCACTATGAATCAAATCCAAAACCATACTAATCAACCAATACAAAACAACTATGGTCAGTGGTATAAGTATAATATTTTTAAATAATCTATTAGTATATTGTGCATCTTCTGTTACAAATACGCTGACAATAAAACTTAATATTGCCAAAACATAAGAAATAACTTTGTACACAGTCATTTGTTGACGATATGTACTGTTACGCATAGGATTTTCAACACAGTGTTGGAATGACATATAGTAACTTGCAGGATGTTCACGATATAACATAAATTGTTGCCATTGTCTACGTAAAGTTTTTGGCACACGACTTTCCTTCATCATATTATTAAAAGCCACCAAGTTATCGTCGTTAATTCTTGGGTTACGTTCCAAAAATTTATTAATCTTATCGACTGTTTTTGTTAGTTTACATTCATACGCAAAAGAAGTGATAATAATTACCACTACCGATACAGCCAAAAAAGCACCAACAAAAATTAAAAACAAATTTGAAAAGTTCTTTGTATACTCACCTAGTGATTCAAAGAAACTTTGTAATCCATCAAATACTTTCATCTTTTTACCCCTGATATTTGTATCTGCAATTATTATAACACAAATCATTTTCATTTACCAACAATTTTGAGATATTTTTTACATATTTTTCAAATTTTTTTAAAAATTCTACCTAAATTGATTAAAAATTGCCCAAAAATACTAGTTTTAAGTATTTTGATATGGTTTTGCACATAATTATTGTATATAATATTTATACAAATTTTAACATAAGTTACAAAAATGCTTGCAAAGTAAAAATTTTAGTGTTAATATATTAAAAGGAGAAATTATGTATATTACTTATTATTTATTAGGAATCATATTATTACCTGGAATTATACTTGCTGCGGTTGCTCAAAGCAAAGTAAATTCAGCATTTAACAAATACAAGCAAGTTGAATATTCTCAAACAACACCTGTACACAAAAAGGCAAGGTTCTTTTTGGACGCAATGGGATTAACTGATGTCAAAATTACTAAAACTTCTGGATTTTTAACCGACCATTATAATCCTAAAACTCAAACAGTTGCATTATCGGACGAAGTATATAATTCAACTTCAGTTGCATCTTTAGGTGTTGCCTGTCATGAAATCGGCCACGTATTACAACACAAGCAAGGTTATGGCTTGTTAAAATTACGAACATTTTTAATACCATTTATCAATATTGGAAGTTTTTTAATGTGGCCATTGGTTATTATTGGTTTGTTGCTTGAATTTTCTAGTTACTTCTATGCTGGTAAAGTTCTTATTATAATTGGTATAGTAATATTTGGTTTATCAGTATTATTTAGTGCTCTTACTTTACCTATTGAAAAAGATGCTTCCAAACGTGCATATAAAATGTTGGTAGAAACTGGCGAATTAACTGAGGAAGAAGGTCAAGGTGTTAAAGCTGTATTAGATGCCGCAGCACTCACCTATGTAGCAAGCCTAGTTGTTTCAATCTTGTCATTTATAAGATTTGTATTAGCAATATTAATATCTAGAAAAAGAGATTAGAGAGGAGATTAAGGGGTTATGAGATACGATATAGTACGACAAAAACGTCGTTACGAAATGTTGGATAAAAATAGTAGAAAGGAAGTATTAGATTTAATTGATTTCTTTGGACGATATCAATTACGTAATGATGGTGTTGTTAGTAAACAATATATTTATTATGATACTGACAATCTTGATTTATATAAAAGTGGAATTGCTTTGTTTAGAACTGTTGTTAATGGTAAACACACCTTAACTATGACTTTGGAAAGATTGTACAACGAAGGATTGCAACCTTATTCAAACAAACACAACGAAATTAAATTGGACCCAAAAGACAGTATTTTTAACTATCCTGAGTTTTTAAGAAATAGTTTTAAAAATATGTGGGACGGATTTTTAAATATGGACCCGGATTATTTGTTAAAAAAGTTATCATTAACTTACACCATTCAAACTACTAGTCACGAATACAAATTAATGAACGGAACAGGATTCAAAGCAACTCTTTCGTTTGATAGCGATAATTATCTTGACCATCGCACTAACAAAAAAGCCACCAGTCTATTCCTAACAGTATATCAACATTCTCGTGAAGACACTAATGAAGAATATGAAAATCTTGTTTCTAAAATCGAACGTTATTGCAAATCGTTAACACATATTAATAAAACAAAAGTTGATTTGGCACGTTCTAAAACCAAAATCATTCCTAAAGACAATACCAAAGATAAAAAGAATAAGAAAAAAGACAAATCATAAAAATAGTTATAAAAAAATTAAGCATTTCTGCTTAATTTTTTTGTTCACTATTCTTTACTAGGAACATCTCCATCAAGATATACACCTAATAACTTCTTTTCAAAACTCTCTCCAACGGCTACATTATCTACATTAATGCTATATAAATATGTGTTAGAGCCTGAGGTAGCATAAACATATAAATTGTTATCATCTATGTCATAATCATAAATTTGAATACCCTCAACTGTTAATACAGTTTCTTCTTCAGCACTTCCCTTGGTTTTTAAATCATAATAACTAATACGCTTAATATCATTACTATCCTTATAATATATATAAGCGTTCTTTATAGCCATTATTTCAAGTTTTCCTTCGCCAATTGGAAGGGCTTTTCCATTTGAAGTATAATTTACATAATATGTTGTATCTGAACTTTGGAATATATATCCATCTGTTTCATTGTCCAAGAAATACATATCAGTATAATCTTTATTACTTGTTAACTTTTCAGCACTTAAACTTGTAATTGCGTTTTTAGTTGCATCAACACGATAGAAATATGTGTAACTTAGGGCTTCGTTTCCGCTAGCCTTGTAATATAAATGTCCAAACTTATAATCAACAAGTTCGCAAGTCTTGTAGTCGGTAGTCTTTTTGTATTCTTCCCTACCCGTTACTAGATTGTAATTATAAATTTCAATCTTACCGTCTGCGTTAGTTTTGGTATAGAATATGTTTTGACAACTATCATTATCAAACACATCATAACTATCACGTGATAATGCCAAACTAGTAATACCTTCTGCTATTTTCTTAACTGATACTTTATTTGTACATCTAACTGTTTTTAATATTCCATCTTCGTTAACCACTAAATACACATTACCATCAGCATAATAAAATTCGAAATCAACTTTTGAAGCATCTGCAGATGTTTCGTATAATTTTTGTGTGCTTCCGCCTGATATTGATACACGTCTAAATTCTAGTTTTGCAGTTTTTAATTCACCCTTTTTGTTAACTTCTGCAACTGGAGTTGAATAATATATGTGATTACCAAATACATATAAACTTGTGCTTTCAAACCCAACCAAATGGCTACTAATCTTTTCTGCATCTTCAATAGAACCATTTTCATTATAATTAAATTGACCATTTGAGTTTAGTTTAGCACGATATAATCCACCAACATTAAACTTTTGATCCAAATTTTCTTTAGTAAATGTTGAATAAGGTTTATATCCATTTACAAAATAAACATAATCGCCTTGTGTTACAACCATACCGCCATTACCATTACTTGCAATAGATGTATCGATTTTTTCAGTTTTTGACTTGCCACAACCGCTTAAGCCTAATGTAACTATACATAATAATAAACATAAACTAAGTGTAATAAATTTTTTCATTTTAATCCTCGTATTTAATTATTGCCTTTTTTACTTATTAAATATACCACGAAAGTTGAACCTTTGTCAATTATATTAAGCAAAGTTTTTGTATATTAATGGTTTTAAATGCAACACTTTTTAAATTTTAGCCAAAAACACGGCAAATTTACAACAATATATAAATTTCGAGCAAAGTTGTCAATTTTTTTTAACAATTATAATATATAATTTATAGTGAAATATTTATTAAAAACTTAAATTTAGTGAGGTTTTGTATGTTTTGTAAAACAATCATTCTATCAAACAGCGAAAATCTAAATAGCAATGCACCTAAAGGGATATTGACTTTATCTTGCGACAATCACGCAACTATTGGGAAAATTAGATTATACAATATGCTAACGCTACCACAAAGCACAAAAATCGGATTATATGTTAATGATAATGTACATATCAGCAAATTAATCAAAAAGGTAGACCATTATGAATTTACCCTTACTGCCAATGTTGATATTTCTAAAAATATATATTGTGCATTAATTGACACCGCCAACAACAAAAAAGTTTTGCTAGAAGGCGGAAATAGTAATGGCTTTTGTTTTTCCGACTCACCGTTTGATTCGATACTAGAAACAAAAGATGACGATTTGGAAGAAACTATTGAAAAATCTATAGACAATTGTTATTGCGATAATTGTAACTGCACTAATTGTGAATACAAAAATTATTTTTATCAACATTATCAATCTAATTGCGTTGATTATGAACAAAACTCTAATCTTCATGCCGATACTCATCAGTATCCAGATTGCAAAGACACTTACTTTAATCCACCAATTGACAACAAACTATCTAGCGAATACTCAACTGACAAAATACAATCAAACATTGTTGACAAATTAAATAAGTATATTATTGATGATATTGAAAATCGTTTGTGCGAACTTGAACAAAATGTGTCGGCAAAAACAATTGAACCTTTACCAACAACCAAACAAGACAAACCTAAACAAGAAGATAGCAAAACTCAAGAAAAGTTGGACTTTTTAAATGAAATTATTTATCAACTAGACGAAATGTTTGAACGCTATCCTAATGACGATACCTTAAATAGCATAATACCTAATTCTCGTTTTATATCAGTTGACGGCGACAATCCTTATGTTTTGGGCGTGATATATGAAGACCAAATGCTTAAATATATCGCCTATGGCGTGCCCGCCACCTACAATAGTTTGCCACCAAAAGATTTTGGTAGACATTATCAATGGTTACCACTAAATCCTCGTGATGTTATGAGCGACGGCTACTTTATGATATATCAAGACGCCTTAACTGGCACTATTGTTGAAATTAATTTTGAAGAATAACAAAAAAATAAGGGCTTTTAAAACCCTTATTTTTATTAGTAATTATAATTGTATACAACTCTATTAAATGTTTCTAAGTTGTGAAAATAATATGCTTTTTTCCATTGTTGCTCAGTGCCGCCAAAATAAATTGTATATCCCTTAACTCCAGCAAATGCACTATATGTTATGTGTGAAACACTAGCAGGGATATAAATTGCTGTAAGGCTGTCACAATCATCAACATCTAATCTATTTATTTTTTCGATTCCATAACTGATTATAATTTCTTCAATATTATCATTTGAGTTTGTATTAATTCTAACTTCTGTAACAATATCAAACATATTTGTATTTGGTATTGTTAGTGATTTAATCTTTGCATTACAACCAATGCTTACGCTATAGCAACCATTGCTGAATGATGTTTTAACCCTTGTGGTTGCTTTATAAATAGCATTTAAAGATATTATCGCAATAGTAACTAATATTGTTAGTATTACAACACTATATGTTATAAACTTTTTATGATTTTTTACACCATCACTAATAGGCATACTTCCAAACCCAATAGCCATAACAAAGAAACAAAAAGCAAAGATAGATAGCATTATAGTCAAGCCAATTGACCAACCATTAAAAATTATACCTAATACAATCAAGAATAACGAAACCACTAATAAATTTAAGAATACTGTTATTCCTGAAATTTTATCTAATATCTTCTTATTAGTTTCCTTTTTTATCTGTTCACGTCGATAAGCTTTTATTTCATTTTGTTGTTGACGATATTTTATTCTTGCTTGTTGCCTTTCATATACCTTTAAATATTCTTCATAAACTTGTTTGTCTTCAACAAATGCAGACTTGATAGCCAAATCGTAAAACTTGTTATCCATAACAATATTATCTGATTCGTATATTCCGTCAATAGTTCTAACTTTATAATCACACAACATTAGCATAAAACAAGTTTCATATACTCTATAATTTAAACTCAACATCTTTCTTAAAATGTCGTTAGCATTATAAAAACAGTTGTTTTTAATTAGTTCATCTGCATATTTTTTCATAACATTAAACAAATCAACAGTTTCATCTTTGTTAAAATATTTTATTAAATAGTTAAATAATAGAATATTATCTTCCAAATCTTCTGTTTGATATATATTCTTAATCAAACTATCAACCAATTGATTAATTGTATCTTTTCTTTCTTCGGCAGACGACAACTTAATAAGTTTAGAAAAGGCTATCTTATTAAATTGTGATATATCTGTAAAAGGTTTGCACTCACTAAACGACAATCCATTATTATGAAACAATTGTAACTTACGAATTTCAAACTCGTCAGGAGATATATTTATTAGTATTTTGATAAATCTATCATCTTTGATTTTGCTATTTAATGACGCTACCGCAATTTGTTGGCACAAATCAACATATTCTTTACCGCTATTAGACCATTTTAATATCGTTTCAAGGTAATCATACACTTTGACATTATTGCAATTATTTAATCTATCTAACAAATAATTAGTAACACTATCCTTCAACTTATCACGATTAGCAATGTTGTATACATAAATCATATTAAACAACTCAAACACTTTATCCACATCACTAGTACGTGTTAAACTTTCATTAATGTATTTTGAAATAATATCCACATAAACCCTAAATAATTTTGTATCACTTTTAGCCAGTTCATCAATCAAAACATTTAGTTGTGTCAAATCTTCAATATTACCAAGCGAATAATGCAGTTCGTTCTCATTTGAAACTTTACAATCAATCAATAATTTTTTGCTTAATGCGTAAATATCTTTGTCATTTTGACTTAAGATTAGTTTGTTCAACTCATTTGCTATATCAAAACGACAATTCAATAATAAAAGTTCGATAAATTCCTTGATTTTTTTAATATAATTATGTTTTAATGAATTTAAATAATCTGTAACCATTTCTGCATTTAATTCATCACTACCAATAAATTCCTTAATACACTTTTCAAACAAATCTAAAAATTGAGGTCTTCCTACAAAGTCATAAGACGACAAAATTTTAAATATTTTATATTTATCTGTAAATCCAACCTTTTCAAAACAATCAATTAATTTATTGATAATTTTAGTAGCCACCTTTCGAGAACTCTCTTGTATTAAGTTTTTAATATGTTCCAAATTTTTTATAATAGTAGCATTATCTAAATCGTCAATAGATTTAATTCCTTGCTTTGCAATAAACAAAATATAATTGCCATCACCACAAATATTATCAATCTTGTTTAATTCTTTCACCGCTTCGTCAAACCAACTACGATTTATATAATCAGATACTAAATCTAATGATTGTTCGGTAGATAGGTCTACACTATACTCACTTCCTATCTTTTTTAATTTAATTTGATTAGTTATTTGCTTGGTGGTGTTAGGCTTTGAATTTTCTGATATACTTTTTAATTCTAATTTTGGAGTATATTTATATTCTTTAAATTTTGTGCTTGTATATTCTGGCAGATTTATTCTTGAAATAGGTAATTTGTATTTTTCCAACTCGTCCTTAAGGGCTTTGTTCAAGTTCCCTAATTCTTCACGCTCTTCCTTTAATAACAAATTTTCAAATTCTAATTGTTCATTATCAGTTTTATCCTCAAATAGTTTTTCAACAAACTCTTCGTCCCATTTGGCTTTAGGTTTTGTTCCAAATTTATATGTATATACATAAACACACATATCAAACAACACCTTAAAAAACATTTTGGTACTGTTTATAGATGTCTTTTTATGTTTGCGGTCATTGGATATTGTGTTTAATCTTTTTATTTGGTTTATTGTATCGTCATCAACACCAATCTCTTCGGTCAAAAAATCGACCACTGGTTCATCATAAATTAGATTACCCAAACTCATCTTTTCTTTTTCAAAAACATAATACTCTTCGCATAATGGTTTTAAGATTTTTTCCAACGCACTTGCAATTGCAACGTAACCCAACTTTATTTTTAAACTTGGCTGAACTTCATTAATAATTTCATCATATATATCGCTATCGTATTTCTTAAAAAAAGTAAACATAATCCACCTAACACCCTTATTAAAACAAGTATATCATAAAAGGATTAAAAATGTATATACTTTTCACATATTTTTTAATATTATAAAAAACTTTAACAAAAAAAGCCTAAATCAAAATAGTTCAATTTAGACTTTTATAATCAAGGAAACAATTTATTTTATCAAACATTCTAAAATGAAATCTTTTTTAATGACTATTGTCACCTTCGGGAAAATTAGATTTTGTTGATGTTTTTAAGTTTTTCATCATTGCCAATTGTTCTTTTTTTAAACGTTCCTTATGTTCATTTTCCAGGTCTTGTTTATTTGAAGATAAATACTTGCGATATATAACGGCCAACAATGCGTAAGTTCTTTTACTTAAATTATTCATATCAACCGTGTGGGTTTTGTCGCAATTATCTGTTATAAATCTTCTTAGTTTTTCAGGAATTTTATTCTTTTCTTCTTTTGTTAAATGCTTTAAAATATATTTTGCTTCCGTAAAAGATATTTGAAGTTTTTTATCCATAGACTACCCTCTCTTATATTCTCTTTGTTTTTGATTTGGATTATCTATAGTTTTGTCTTTTAATTTTTCTAAATCCTTTTTTATTTGCTCTTTCTTTTTAACATTTTCCGGAGAAATATCGTTAGGTATAAGGTCTAAAATTTCATTTAAACCCTGAATTAAACTCTTTTTGTTATACACTATATCCCTCCTCTTTATCTAGTTCTCGCTCATTATTTACTTTGTTCATTTTTGATAATTTAAATTCTTTGTTAATCTCAGACATAATCAATTCTTGTTGTATCGCTGCACACTTGTATCTTGCTTGTTCAATTATATGCAACATCTCTTCCCTTTTTTGTAAATATTGATCTGACTTTATTTGTTCTTGAGCACCTTCTACAATTTGTTTTTGTTTATCATTCATTCTTTCTTGTATTTGTCTTTCATATATTTCTTCATTTATTAACACTATAGGAATTTTTAATCTTTTAGCTTCTGCATAGTCTTTGTCTGTTGTCTTGCCAAACGCAACAATGTAGTCAGGCATTAATGGTTTAACATGTCCAAATTTATCAATTTGATCCCTAAACAAAACAACTTCATTGTAAGAGCCTTTTTGATTAGTTTGTTTTAAAAGTTCATCTGACTTTAAAAACATTGTATTTCTTTCTGCAAATATATCTAGCGAGTTCTCTTCTGCACTGGAATAAATATCCGCAGGTCCTTCTAATGCTAAAGAAGTGCTTGATATATTTTTAAAACCATAATATACTTCAGCATCTGCTCTTGAAATACAGTTATTAGAGATAAGTGAAGTGCAAATATATGCTTTACCTACATCTCTATGTTCATAATTTTGAGAACCTTCACCATAAGCATTTAGTCCGTGCACTAATAGTTTGAAATCTTCACCATTAAGCGGAATTATATTAACATCATTATTTTGTTCAGGTTTAGGCAATTCAGTATTTAATAAACCTTCTTGCAATTCTTTACCATAAAGTGTTCTTAGATTGTTTTCAAATTCAACAAACGCATTTCTAAAATCAGACATATGAGAACCTTGTTGAGTAAATTCCTGCTCAAGGTCATTTTTAAAAATTTGTAAAATTCTACTTTGATTTTCTTCCGATTCATTTTGAATAATACTAATCAACTCTTTAGATAATTTCATTAAAGAAATTTCTTCTTGCAATTCCTGACTAAAATCGTCTAATGTAATACTAAGTTGATCATCTCTAAAAAATATAGAGTCTTTTTGTAAATAATCTTCTAATTCAAGACCTGTAAACATGTAAATAATTGCCGCATTCAAATTTGTTTCTGCTAATTTATCTATATATTCAGACCTCTTGGCTGTATAATTTTGTAAATCTTGCTTATCTTCAACATCTATATTTTTATCGCTTAACGCACTAATTAATATAGATTTTTCTTGTTCTGTCATGACGCCATTAATACACTCTTCTATTAAATTATAATACTTATTAAATTCTATTAAAGCATTTTCAATGTTTACAGCCTGTAAAAGATTTTGAGAGATATTTTCTTTTCTAAATGCTTGGAATTGATTAAACAATTCTTGATTATCCAATGCTTTTGAAATATCAGGCAAGGTATCTGTATAGATACAATATTTAAACAATTGATATATGTCATCTCCACTAAAACAAGATAATCCATTTTGCGATAATAAATCAATCACACTTGGATTAATAGATGCAACAAAACCAAAATTTTTTAAAATCTTTTCAGAAATATCTTTAATCTCGTCAGACACTTCAATTTCTTCTAATTTATCATTGAGTTTGAAGTTTTCTTCTTGTCTTTTATTTAAGACTGAAAGTAGTATGTGTTTATAAACATTGTCTAACCTATTTTCAAACTTTTCATAATATTTTTCTTGAACTTTAGGCTCGCTATTATATATTAAAAAACATATTTGTTCTTGATTTAATTTGTCTTGATTCTTATCTAAAATTTTTATAACAGTTTTCATTTCTAGCAAACGGTCAACGTTTACAATTTCATCTAATTGTTTAACAGACAACTTTTCTAAATACCTATTTACAACTTTCTCTCTTTCCTCTTTAGGAGCTATCCATACAAGTCTTTTTAAAGATATTAAGTTTTGAATATCATATTCATTTGAATTATATAACTTATCTAATTCATTAAATGAAAGTTTTTTTAATAATGTAATCTTTTCTTCTTTTTTTATATCCGGATTTTGTTTAATATAATCCAATATCATTTTTTCATCATCTAATCCCGCAACAATTATGACTTGAAATGATTTACTTAAAGAATCTTTGTAACTTTTGTAAAATTTCAACATATTAGAGGTTTCTAACTTGAATACTATCTTTCTAAAATCTTCCACATCTAAAAAATCTATATTTTTTTCAATAAATTTATAAATATCTTTTTGGGAAAGAAATGCAGACATCTTAACAATTCTTGGCAATAAAACTTTAAAAACATCCGAGTAAGATTCATCTTTCTCTACAAACTTTAATATTTGCAATTCAAAATCCACACTTACATCTTTAGAATTTTGTTTTATAAAATCCCCTATTTGTTCGATTGATGATAAAACAGTTATTTCTTTTGTCTCTTTATTTTTAATTTTAAGTTGATTATTTTTAAATTCTAAAATCTTGTACATATATTACACCCTTTTTATCATTGTAATGATTTATTTATATTTTGTCAACTTAATTTATATTAAAGGCAAATACTCAAAATAAAAACAACTCAATTCATACAAAATGTGGTAAATCATTAATCTTTTATGTCAAAATTATCACATTAAAAAAGTCAAGCCCAAAATCTAGACTTGACTTAATGTTATTTATTAAATTTCTTCTTCATTTATAAATTCTAATGTATTGTTGGGATATTTTTTAACAAACTCTTCAAAAACTTCAAAAACGAGATTCCATTTATAATTTTCGTAATTTTTATAATTTTTAATTTTTTCTAAATCAAAATTTTTAAAAATATAATTATTTCCGTCATCTAAACAATACCATAAAAATTCAGCTAAATCGTCTGCACTATAATTTAAAGTTGAACAATCTTCCCAATCTGGAATAGTTTCACCCTCTAAATCTTTATAAAGTTTTTCATAAAATTCTTTATAACTATTTAATTGTTTTCTATTATATATAAGTTTTTTCATATTATTCTCCTTTATTATACAATTTGATACACCTTATCTTTAAAATGGTCGGTGTAAAACATCAATCCATCATTTGAGTAATATAATCTACTGCAAGTCCCTCTATTTCCGCTAACATAATCCACATCACATTCATACCAAATTCTACCTTCTTTTTGTGGCAATTTTAAATCATTGTTATTGTATACATCTCCCCCAATCATTTTCCCTGGAGCTTTTCCTGCCAAGATGTTTCTTCTAGGATTCCATCCATATTTTTCTTTTGCTTCTTCTTTTGTAATGTAATAATCTGGCAATCGTCCATATTGCTTTAAATACACATCTGGTGCAAGGTCTCCCATTTTGGATATTGAGCCAACTGGCTTTTGCTTAACCTCTTCATAATAACAATGGCACATCAAATGATTTTCTTCACCTACTGGCGGTTGCGTTCCATCATTCGCAAAAATTCTTAAGTCGTTAAACAAGCAATCTGGACAAGGATTT
>JAZSRW010000100.1:0-9875 GCA_045538675.1 Candidatus Onthoplasma sp.
TTGAAGAAAGAATGAAAAAATATTTAGAACTTGTAAAAGAAAGGGAAGAACTTTATTATAAAAAGGGTGAAGCAAAGCGTTTGATTGAGAGATTGGCTGAAGATTGTGAGAAAGAACATTTAAAACCAATAGTTGATAGGGAAGAAGATATTTATAGTGAAATGAAAAGAATAAAAGACTCTATAGAAAAAGAATTGAGAAGTGAGTTAAAAGACTTTAGTAAGCAAGATTTATCACAAGATTTGCAACCAATGGATGTAAAATTATTGCTGATGATTGAAGAATATTCAAAAATTGATCAATTTTATAAAAGTGTTGCGGCTAGCGAAGTTGTGCCACTTTTTGAATATTTCTTAAAAGTTGAAGATGTGGATTCTTGTGTAAGACTTTTAAAGAGTTGGCATAAAATTGATGTAGACTATTCATATGAACAACTTGCTGATAAGTATTTAACAACGATAGGAGAATTTTCTAAACCAACTAAATCTCATCAACTTGATGAAAGTTCTCTTAAAAAATGGGAAAGCCATGTAAAATTAACCCCTAGTATGGGATATCCAAAAGAGTATGAACTATATGAACTAGTCAAACTCTTAGGAAAACTTGATGCTAGACAATCTCACTCGGGTGATGAAATTTATTATAGTAAGAAGTCGAAAGAAGTGCTTGTTTTTGCCTCGGTTGGTGGCTATAGTAGAATTACAAAAAAAGATATATCTTCTTATTTGATAGACCCTAGCGAATTGATTGGAAAGCCTTTTGATTGGGCAGAAATATATAGATATTGCTTAATGCAAGTACACGATAAAGCATATTTAAAAGAAAAAGAACTTTTAAAATCAACAGAAAAACAAGTTTAAAATATATGAAGAATGCTGTCTGTTTGAAAATTGGAAATTAAAAAATGTAAAGTATAAAAATAAGACCAACTTTTTAGCTGGCCTTATTTTTTATTAAAACAACTCGAACTAGGGTGTTCGAGTTGTTCTACTTTGGTAGCCCTAGGGGGAATCGAACCCCCGATACCGCCGTGAAAGGGCGGTGTCTTAACCGCTTGACCATAGGACCATATTAAGTTGGTAGCGGTAGAAAGATTTGAACTTTCGACCTATCGGGTATGAACCGATCGCTCTAACCCCTGAGCCATACCGCCACGATGACCTCTTTGTACGTTAATACATTGCTATTATATACTAAACTCAAAAGTTTGTCAAGTCAAATTTAAAAAATTTTTATAAAAATCTTAAAATTTTAACAAAATTGGTTAAAATTGGTGATTTTATAGCTATTATTAAGGACAAAGTTTACATTTTTTGTGTTATGTGGCTATGTATGAGTTTGATTGATGTTGTCCGTTTTTAATATAATTACACTTAATTTTATTAATAAATATAATTTAAGCACATAATAATTTAAATTTTATCTTGACTTGTTAAAATAAAAATGCTATATTAATAATAACTAATAGGAGATAAACAAATGATATTTGAAGGAAAGGTAAATTCGGTAGGAACTGTTGCTAAACCTGCATATAAGTTATCAAGCAGGGCTTTTGATGTTGCTAAAAATGTTGCATCTGCAACTCACCTTAAAATTAAAGGGGTAAATCAATTTGTTGAAATTAAAGAGGATTTAATTATAAAAAGAAAAAAGGATTCAAGCGGTAATCCTACAGACAATGTTGTGCATTATACTGAAATTAATCCTAATGAAGAATTTGTTTGCTTAATTGGTGATGAGGAAGTTGCCATTAGTCCTAATTTTTATGCACAAATTGTGCTTATGAATAAAAATGAAAAAGGTCATTATCTAAGATGTGAAGATGGCACTTTTATTCATGAGTCCGAAGTTCAAGCTCCTGCATATAAAAAAGTTCCAATATACGGAGATGTTACATTATCAAGTCCTGTTAATAATAATCAATTTTATGTTGAGCAAGAAGTGATTTATGTTAGAGATAGTGCAAATCCTAAGACATTAAAAAAGATTGTTTTAGATGCTGAAACTAGTAAAAATGTTGTAAAGGACGGAGATAAATATTTTTATATTATCAATGGTGAAAGAGTAGAATGCTTTTATAAAAAGAATTTAGAAACTAGAAAATATATAAAGCACTTATTGCTTGACGGAGATAAGATTGTTGATATATCTAAATTAAAACAAAAACCTAACGGCGATTTGGTTCTGGAAGGGATTGAAGGCGAAGATGTTGTTGTAGGTAAAAAAGATGTCAAACTAGAACAAGGCAAGCCTTTTGTAGAAGGCTCTACAATGGAAAATGTAAAACATATAATGATTCCGTCTAATATGTTAGAACAACGCCAACGTATTGAACAAGGTCTTAACCTTGCATTTAGATGGAAAGCACCAACAATAAATGGATTGGTTGCTATCGACATTAACCAATCTAGAACCGTTGCAAAATTTACTTATGCTGATGGAACAATAGTTGTTTATCGTAAGCAAAATGTAACATATCGTAATGCTAAAGGCGTTAAGGTAACTGAAATTGTGGTTGATGAATTAGATGTGGTAGAAGTTGGTATGGATAACATCAAGGTTAAACTTGAAGTTGCTAAAAATGATATTGCTAAAGACCTTAAGTTTAGTCCATCAACAAAAAAATTAGTTTCATATAATGTTAATGGAAGAGAAATTAGTGGAATTAAGTGGCACGAGGTTGGCGGATATGAGATGATGGAATCTTATAAGATTGATGGAATCCTTATTTCTAACATTATTTGGGACGGTAAACAAATCAAATCTTGTAAAGTCCACCTTGAAGATGAGTTTGGAAATGAAGACGTTAGGGAAATTTCTGATATGAAATCTTCACCATATAAAAATCTTGCAATCACTTACGAACCTGTTGAGACTATTACAGATGTTGAAACAAAGGGTAATAAAGTATCATTTAAAATGGGTGACTATCAATTTGTTGATGCTGAACTTTTGGGCAATAATAAAATTGGTAAATGTAAATTGATACATAACGGAATTACTGAAGAAATTGAAAATTTAAGTGAAGATTCTAGATTTGAACAATTAAGTTTAATTACTACTGTTAAATTAGATGAAAGTAAAGCGGTTCCTTTAACTCCTTCGAAATTGCTAACTATAAATGGAAATAAGTTTGAATTAGAAGCCGACATTGTTCAAACTGAAGAAATGAAAGAAATTAAATACGATATTAATGGCAAACCTATTGAATCTACTAAAAACAATGGTGTTGCAAAAGCTCAATCTTTGACAAGTGTTTCAGAGGCAGTTGCTAAACAAAAAGAATTTAAAGATAAACCATTTAAAAGCATTGTTATTGACGAAAAAGGTAAGGTTCATATTATTGATGACTTTACTACTAAATATGATGTTGAAGATGTTTTTGAACAAGATAACGAAGTTATACCTGATTTGATAGGTGATACTAAAGCCGAAATCAAAAAGGGTAAAATTGAAATAGCGGCTAAAGCGGATAATGATGCTATAGATGAAGCTGTATGTGGGGCGTTTTTACTATGTTGTAATCCATTTACTATAGGTATTGGTATTGCGTTGTTAGTAAGAGGTGCTGTTATGGCTGCAAGCAAACCTATTAAGCGTCACGCAAAGGAACGAAAGTTAACTAATTATAGTTTAAAAGATTTCCAAGAAGAAACACAAGATAATGTTGCAAATAAATGTGAGAAAACTATTAATGATTTGTATGCTAGATGTATAAGAGATTTGGACGCTTGTAAGGCAAAATATTCACAAAAAGAATATGAAAAGAAGGCAGAAGAAATAAGACGTAATTTCAGACATGAATGTAATCAAGAAATTGTAAAACTTCAAATATTAGGTGGCGGTGCTGTAGATTTTGAATTTGACCCAAATAATAAAACAAAATTAACACCTATGAATCATTTAGCATTTTTGGAATATCAACGTATTCAACATGAAGCACAATGGGGAAAACCTGATGACCCTAGGTTGCCAGCAATGTTAGAAAAAAATCTAAAGGGTATGGAAGGCGATGCTTTAGTTTTGGCTACATACGAATTGCTTACAAAGTATGGTGGAAGATTTTCACAACAAAATGCTTATAGTTTAAAAGTTGACAATATTCAATTGTTTTTAAATGAAGAAAATAAGAACAGACCAGCAGATGATAAGTTGAGTTTGGAAGATTATCGTAAGCAAATTGCTGACGAATATAATCAAGGCAGAATGGTTTGGGGTAGTATTAATGACAAACTTGAGGCATTTAAGGAATCTGTTGAATACTTAAGAGAAGATGATGCTACTCGTAAAAAATTGTTAGAAAAACGTAAAGAGGCTTTGGAAAAAGAAGTTAAAAACACAAAGATAACCAGTATCGAGTTTGGTCCAAGATTGGATAAAGACGGAAATCCAGTGCTTGAAAAGAATGTTCAAAGCATTTTAGCGTTTGTTGAAAAGGCCGATGAAACATTTGCTAGTGGTGAAACTAAAAAGAAAGAAAAGTTTACTTTAAATTATATAGATACTTTAAGTGAAGAAGAAAAAAGAGTTTACGCTTCTTCAACAACTATTAATGATGTTACGGCTCAAAAGGTAGATACTGTAGATATGCGAAAGGTTGCATTTGCATCTAAGGCAAATGAAAGACAAATTAAAGAAATAAATCAACAACAAACCATAGTTGATAGAAAGGTTGAAGGTTTTGCTGAAAGTACTGAAAAGCATCTTAATGCAAAAGAGTTTGAACACGTATATCAAACAGTTGTGTCAATAGAAGCGGAAAAGGAAAAGTTTGAAGAAGATTGTCAAAAAATAAAAGAAATGATTGATAATATTCCTTTTGAAGAATTAAATGAAGAAGCAAAAGCAGACGCTTTAAGACAACTAGATGAGGCCAGAGTTCAATACGAAAAACAAACAGTGTTGGCTACCGATGCTAAAAAAGCACTTGAAATGGGTTATCAAAAACAAGTTGATATGTGGGCTTTGGAAGAATTCGCTAAAAGACATAAAGTTGAATTTGAAACAATGAAAAATTCTAAACTTATTAATGTGCCTAAAGGATTATCAGACAATGGTATGAGATTATGGTTCTATAATGAAATGAGAAAGAATGCCGACAAACGAGATTCTTATACCAGAGAGATGAATACTTATAAGGTAAAAAATCACGTTGAGGAAAATGTTGACGCTGAAGCATTTTGTGAAATGTATTCTGATGAATATCATCAATTTATTGCAGATAATAACGCTCAAGGTTTAGATGAAGAAACCGCTAGATGTTACTTTTATGCTCATTGTAAAAGTGATACTCCTGCTTTTGTGGAAGCCTTTAAAACAATACATGCTAAAAAGTCTAAGGAAAAAGCAAAAGAACGTGTAAAAAATGGCGAGTTAATTAAGCACGAACAAGCAGAGCAATCTCAAAAAACAACAAAAACTGCAAGTATTACTGCTGAACCAGTATCACCTAGTGTATCATCTGATTTAGATGAAGAAATAGTTCTTGCTATGTAGTTTGTTAAAAATTGAAATAAAAACTTCAAGCAAAATTGCTTGAGGTTTTTTGTTTTATTATGAATTTATTTAAATAATATATAATATTTATTAATTAAATTGCTTAAAATTTCTTTACTAACTTATTAAATCGTGGTATAATATCAATTGTAGAGAGGTATATTATGAAACTAACAATGGATAAAATTGTAAATTTATGTAAAACTAGAGGATTTGTTTTCCCGGGTAGTGATGTGTATGGCGGATTTGCTAATACTTGGGACTTTGGACCTATTGGTGTAGAACTTAAAAACAACATCAAGCGTGCTTGGTGGAAACGTTTTGTACAAGAGGCGGACAATAGTTTTGGTGTTGACGCAGCAATACTTATGAATCCACGTGTTTGGGACGCAAGTGGTCATACTGCAAGTTTTAGTGACCCTAAAATGGATTGTAAAAATTGTAAAACACGTCATCGTGCAGATAATATTATCGAAAACTATAAGGGTTGCGACGTTGTTCCTGACAAGATGACAAATGCTGAAATGGAAGCATATATTGCCGAACACGATATTAAGTGTCCTAATTGTGGCAAACGTGACTGGACACCAATTCGTACATTTAACTTAATGTTTGCAACCAGTCGTGGTACAGTTGATGGTGATAAAGATGAAGTTTATCTTCGTCCTGAAACTGCACAAGGCGAATATGTAAACTTCCTAAATGTTCAACGTACTGCACGTGCTAAGGTTCCTTTTGGTATTGCTCAAATTGGTAAGAGTTTTAGAAACGAAATTACACCTGGTAATTTCCTATTTAGAACTGTGGAATTTGAACAAATGGAACATCAATTATTCTGTAAGGCTGAAAATGCATTTAATCATTATGACGAATACAAAAAACTTGCTTGGGATTTTGTGGTAGAACTTGGTTTAAAGCCTGAAAATTTACGTTATCACGACCACGACAAACTTGCTCACTATGCTAAGGCTGCGTGCGATATTCAATATTTGTTCCCTATTGGTTGGCAAGAACTTAATGGTATTCATCATCGTAGCGATTGGGATTTAAGTCGTCACGAAGAATATAGCGGTAAAAGTATGCAATATCTTGACCCTGTTACAAATGAAAGATATACTCCAAATGTTGTAGAATATTCAATAGGTGCTGACCGTTTAACTTTGGCTTTGATGTGCGAAGCATATGATGAAGAAGTTTTGGAAGGTGGAGATACTCGTATTGTAATGCATTTCCACCCAGCAATTGCACCTTACAAGGTAGCAATTCTTCCATTACAAAAGAATATGAGCGAAAAGGCAAAAGTTGTATTAAAGAAACTTAACAAGTACTTTATGTGTACTTATGACGAAGCGGGTAGTATTGGTAAACGTTATCGTCGTCAAGATGAAATTGGTACACCTTTCTGTGTAACTATCGACTTTGATACTTTGGAAGATGACACAGTTACAATTCGTGACCGTGATACAATGGAACAAATTCGTTTACCTATTGATAAACTAGTTGAATATATAAGTGATAAGGTAATGTTTTAATGGAAGATGTTAAAAAATATTGGATTTATATTTTGTAACTAATAAATTGAAAACAGTGCTTCGTCAAGGCTGGATTAATTGGCAAGTGGAAGGTGTGAGGGTTGAAAGTATAGCCGAACATATTTATGGGACTTTGATGTTGGCAGTAAGTATTTGTGCAAATACTAATCAAGATGTTGATTTAAATAAGGTTGCACTTATGCTTGCTCTTCACGAAGTGGAAGAAATTATTATTGGTGATATTGCATTTTTTGACACGGAAAAAGCAAAAACTAAAAAAGAAGATGGCAAACGTGCTGTTGAAAAAGTTTTTGAAAATTGTACTAACAAGCAAGAGTTTTTAAATATTATCGCAGAATTCGAGGATTGTAAAACTAAGGAAGCAAAGTTTGCTAAAGCATGTGACAAACTAGAGGCAGATTTACAAGCATATTTGTATCGAAATAATTTTAACTATAGTAAGGTTAATCCAAAGTTTTATGAAGATGAAAGAATAAAAGATTTTATATCGAGAGGTAAAACCGAGGTTCATCAAATGTTTGTTGATAATGACTTAAAGCATTTTGATGGAATATTTAAAGATTTAGCAAAAACTTTGGAGAATATGGATTAATGAAAAAAGGAATTGTTATTGCTGGATTTGCGGGCGTAGGTAAAACTACGCTTGCTAAAAAATATAGCAATGTAATTGATATAGAAAGTAGCATATACAAATATGACTATTCAGTGTACGATAATATTGATTATGAAAAGTTAAAAGGCGACAAGTACAGAATTAAAAATACTAACTTTCCTCAAAATTATATTGATGCTATAAATCAAGCAAAACAAAAATATGATATTGTACTTATATGGTTGTGCGATGAGGCAATAGATATTTATAAAAAATTTGGTATTAAATTTGTTGTGTGTTATCCAAGTGTTGATGCTTTCAAAGATTATAAACAAAGATATATTTCAAGAGGTAATTCGCAAACTTGGATTGATAATTTAGTGAATTATTATGATAAGTTTGTTGTAAATAATTTAGAAAAATCTAATTATGAAAAGATGATTTTAGGTAAAGGTGAAACCTTGGAAGATAAACTAATGGAATTAGGTTATAAATTAGAAAAATCAAATTAAAAATATACTCAAAAAATCAAAAGGAGGGGAATTTATGGGTTTATTTAGTTTTATAAAAAGACAAATGTTAGAAGTGTTGGAATGGAAGGATAGTTCTAAAGACGTATTAGTGTTTAGACACCCTATGGATAAGCGTGAAGAGATTATGAATAGTTCAACACTAATTGTAAGAGAATCACAAGTAGCGGTGTTTGTACACAAGGGTCAAATTGCTGACGTGTTTGGTCCAGGAACATATAAGTTGAATACTGAAAATATTCCTATTATTACCAAGATGATGTCATTACCTACTGGTTTTAATAGTCGTATTAAGGCTGAAGTGTATTTTGTTAATACTAAGCAATTTATGGGTCAAAAATGGGGCACTCAAAACCCTATTATGATGCGTGATGCTGATTTTGGTTCTATACGTCTTCGTGGTTTTGGTACATTTAGTTATAAGGTTGATGATGCCAAAACATTTATGCGTGAAGTGTTTGGAACCAATCCTATTTATCGTGTAGAAGATTTAACCGAACAAAGCAAGGCTATATTGGTTTCTAATATTAGCGACGCAATTGCCGAAGCACAAATTCCTGCTTTGGATTTGGCTGCTAATTATAAAGAAATTGGTGATAGAATTGTTAGTGTTTCACAAGAAGAATTTAATAAACTTGGTTTAAAATTATGTAAAGTTACTGTCGAAAACCTATCACTTCCAGAAGAAGTTGAAAAGGCGTTAGACGAACGTAGTAAATTAGGTATCCTTGGCGAAAAAATGGGTACCTATACTCAATATCAAGCGGCTACAGCAATTCGTGATGCGGCTAAAAATCCAAATGGTGGAAATATGGCTGGAATTGGTGTTGGATTAGGTGCTGGTGCTACTATGGCTAATGTGTTTAATTCATCACTTGCAAATGTTAAAGACGAAGCACCAAAACGTACTTGTATCAAATGTGGTGCAGGTATAAGTACAAGAGTAAAATTCTGTCCAGAATGTGGTTCTAGCCAAACTGAAACTTGTCCAAAATGTGGCGAGGCAGTGCATAAAGGTACTAAATTTTGTACAAATTGCGGTCAACGTTTGGTTAAAGAAAAAA
This sequence comes from Candidatus Onthoplasma sp., assembly GCA_045538675.1. Taxonomy (GTDB): domain Bacteria; phylum Bacillota; class Clostridia; order Christensenellales; family UBA1242; genus Onthoplasma. The sequence goes on from JAZSRW010000100.1 coordinate 9,236, forward strand.
CTTGTCCAAAATGTGGTAAGGTGTTAAAATCAACCGCAAAATTCTGTCCAGAATGTGGCGAAAAGGTTTAATTGCTAGTTAATATTTGGCGATAAAGGAGAAGATTTATGAAGAAACTAGATAAAAAAGCATATCAAGAAAAAAGATATGATAAAGGTCATTTAACTATTGTAGGTGTAATAGTTGCTATTGTTGCAATTGCTAGTATTGTGGGCGGTATTGCACTATTTATTAAAGGTTGTACAATTAGTGGCGTTTGGGCAACTATGTGGCGTGTTGTATTAGGTGTTATATTATTATTGTTTGGCGGTTCGTTTGGCTGGGTTGCTATTATGATATTCTCAACTGCTAATAGTATGATTAAAGTTAAAGATGGTAACGTTAGTGATGTTGGAAATAGTGCAGTTGGTACAGTAAATGTCAACAAATGCTCAAAATGTGGCGAAAAGTTGGAAGACGAAGCCGAATTTTGCCATAAGTGTGGTGCGGAAGTTGACGGATATATTAAATGCGAATGTGGACACAGAAATAAAACTGATGCAGAATTTTGTAATAAATGTGGCAAAAAATTAAAATAATATTATTTAATAAAAATTTATTTCAATAATTAAATTATAAAAATACTTAAAAAACAATAAAA
>JAZSRW010000080.1:0-12861 GCA_045538675.1 Candidatus Onthoplasma sp.
CACCGGCTTGGATAGCAGCACCCATAGCCACGCATTCGTCTGGGTTAATACCCTTAAATGCACTCTTGCCAATTTCCTTTTCCAACGCTTCAACAACGCTAGGCACACGTGTAGAACCACCAACAAGCACTACGCTGTTGATATCATTTGCACTTAATTTAGCGTCTGCTAGAGCCTTACGAGTACAATCTAATGTCTTGTTGATTAAATCGCTAATCATATTTTCAAATTTAGCACGTGACAAGTTAAATTCCAAGTGCTTAGGGCCAGTCGCGTCAGCAGTAATAAATGGTAAACTGATTGTAGTATTAGTTAAAGTAGAAAGTTCAATCTTTGCCTTTTCTGCTGCTTCTTTAAGTCTTTGCATAGCAAGTTTATCATTACGCAAATCAATACCATTAGTATTTTTAAAGTCTTCAACTAATAAATCCATAATGCGATTATCAAAATCGTCACCACCAAGACGAGTATCACCATTAGTTGATAGCACTTCAAACACGCCATCACCAATTTCAAGTATACTTACGTCAAATGTACCGCCACCTAAGTCAAATACAAGTATTTTTTGATTCTTTTTATCTTCCTTATCAAGACCATAAGCAAGTGCTGCTGCAGTTGGCTCGTTGATAATACGAAGTACTTCTAATCCAGCAATCTTACCCGCGTCCTTAGTTGCTTGACGTTGGCTATCGTTAAAATATGCAGGAACTGTAATAACTGCTTGAGTTACAGGACTGCCAAGATAAGCCTCTGCATCTGCCTTTAGTTTACTTAAAATCATAGCAGAGATTTCTTGAGGTGAATATGACTTATCATCAATATTAACCTTGTAATCTGTACCCATTTCACGCTTAATTGCAATAACAGTTTTGTCAGGGTTAGCAACTGCTTGACGCTTTGCTACTTGACCTACAAGACGTTCGTTTTCCTTAAAACCTACCACACTTGGTGTAGTTCTGCCACCTTCGCTGTTGGCAATAACGGTTGGATTACCACCTTCGATAACCGCAACACATGAATTTGTTGTACCTAAGTCGATACCAATAATTTTTCCCATAATAATTCTCCTTATTTTTTTAAATCTAATATATAATCAACTTTTTATTAATAAAAGTTGTAAAAATCTGTTTTATAAAGTTTGATTGTTTTGATTTAACAATTGTAACCAATCTTCTGTTGCATTTATTATATTACCATTAAGGTTTATAATAAATTTATCATTAGTTACTTGCACTTTGGCTAAAAATCTTTTATCTTTATCATTTCGTAAGTACAAATATTTAGGCTTACCAAATGTAAAATCATAATATAAGTCTGCCGAGTAATAACCTCTAGGTTCATGATTAAATATCATTCTATCAGTCCATTTTAAATTTAAAGTTTTTTCAACCATATATTGTATTTGGTCTAATGTAAAATTTATTTTATCCATATACTCCTCCTACAAAGTGAGTTCCTCGTGATGTTTTAATGCCAAATAATCTGACCATTTAATAAGTGGTTTAATAGGTTGTAAAACCCCTACCACTAAATCTTTATTAGACACATTTAACCATACAGGCACACGTTTTGAACCACGATACGTAATAGCAGTAACCGTCAAACAACTTCTATTTTTACCATTAAAATCACTTTTTTGAACCATATGCTCCACATCGAAATCATTTATTAAAAACAAGTTCCAAGTAAGACCATAATATTCTAACAAATAATCATATATGTCCTGTAATTTGTAATTTCTTTTTGTCATAATTTATCCTTTTGTTAACAACTGATGTTTTGTATTTAAGTAATCACTCCATTTAACTTTACTTTGTTTAACTCCGTTTAATATCAAATTTTCATTATCTACTTGAAGTATTACGATACTTCTACTTAAACCTTTAGTTAAAATTGCCGTAACTTTTAATTTATCTCCTCGATAATCACTAATTCGCACACTACGTACACGTCCATTATCATGAATTTTAAAATCTTTCCACTCTAAATTATAATATTCTAATATATAATCATATACATCTTGTAGTTTATATCTTCTAGCCATATTCCAACCTACTTAGCCACTATAACTTGTGAATAACGTATAACTTTATCGCCCATTGTAAAGCCCTTAAAGCATTCCTTAATTATATCGCCACTTTCATGTTCGGGACTTACTTCGCTACCGATTGCTTGGTGGAAATTAGGGTCAAACTTACCACTAACATCAATTACCTTTACGCCTATCTTTTCAAGAGTTGAAAGTATTCCTTTTTCAATATATTGAATACCCATAAGAGTATTAGGATCTGTGATATATTCAGTAGCCATTTTAAAACTATCCAACGCTGGCAAGAATTCGGTAATTGCTTGATTAAAGCCATTGCTATACGCTTTTGCTATATCATTTTGAGTACGTTTACGATAGTTGTCAAATTCTGCTTTTAAACTTAACAATTGCTTAAAATATGCATCTGCTGTACTTTCTTCTTCTAACTCTTCACCACAACCGCATTTACATTTTTCGTCTTCAACTGATTTTCCTTTAGTTTGCTCTTCTTCAGCCAGTTCATCGTAAGTTTGTTCATCTTCAGTTTGATTATTTCCTTTTTGATTATCGCAATCGCAACTTTCGCTACACTTATTTTCATTATCGCATTCACAATTTTGGTCACAATCACAATGCTCTGTGCAATTACAATTTTCACCACAATTGCATTGCCTTTCACCGCAGGTGCAATCGTCACAACACTTATTATCAGGAGTGCAATGACAATCCGAACCGCAATTACACTCATCACAACAACCGCAAGTACAGTTTTCTTTTTCTAACTCTTCCAAGATTATTCTCCTTTTTTATTCAAATTTTCCGCTTGGCTAACAATAAATTTTAATGCCGCTGCCAAACTTCCATAATCCACACGCTTAGGTCCAACCAAAGCAAGTGAAGCAATGCTTACTCCATCTATTACTATAGGAGCACTTACCATCATTCCACCCTTCAATTTGTCATTTTCGTTTTCTTCACCGATAACAAAACTCAATTCGTCCTTATCAGTCACTGCATTGATAACATCATCACCATCTTCTAGGAACGACAACACGCCTTTAGCCTCATCAAACTCACTAGAAGTTATATTATCAAGTAGTTTAGATGTATTACCGCTAGATATATCAAGTTTTGTTTTTACCACGTTTTGCAAAGCAATCGTCACACTGTCAATAAGTGTTTTAAACTCAAACATTTGAGCCCCAGCACGCAAGCACACTTCCGCCACATTTTCCACCATATATTTAATGGTTTTTCCTTTAAAATGTTCGGTTAAATAACTTGAAGCATCTCTACAAGCATCACGATCAATGTCCGGGTCTAGTGTCAAATTATCATCTATCACCCCTGCAGTTGTTTCCACCAACAATAATGCATCTTTTTGGATAAGCGGAATTATTTTAATATCTACTATTGTTAAATTTTCAATACCGTGTTGAACTAATATCGTAGGACAATTAGTCACTTTACTAAGCCTTTTAGCAAGTGATGATAAGGTACTAATAAGATTAACACTCTTATGTTCGTAATTATCTTTTACTTGTTGAAGCGAATTAACATCTAACTTGTTACTAGACAATATATCATTAACATAACATCTATATGCCAAACTTGTAGGTATACGTCCGCCTGATGTGTGCAATTGTTGCAAATACCCCATTTGCTCTAACGCATTTAACTCGTTACGCAATGTTGCAGTACTAACATCATTAAACTTACCACTTAAACCCGCACTTGTAATAGGTTGAGGTCGCTTAATATACTCGTCCACAGCATACAACAATATTTCTTTTTTTCTTTGGCTTTTAAATTCCACCCTTATCTCCTTTTAGCACTCTCACACTTTGACTGCTAACACTATTATATGCGTTCTGCAAACATTTGTCAACCAATATTGCCAAAATTTTTTAACTTTTTTTGTAAAATTTTGTTAAAACATATAAATATTAAAAAAACCTCTGCTCATCAGAGGCTTATATATATAATATATTATTAATATTTATTGTTTACATATATTTATAGGGTTTGTTTTATTTTTCAAATTCCTCATTACCAAAATCAAATTTGCTAACATCAAATTTCGAATATCCATATTCTAAAGCCAATAAATTTGATTTTTTTATAGATTCTTTTGCTAATGTTTTTAATCTCAAATTAATAGTTTGCAACTTTTCTACCATTTTAACATACTTTTCGCTAATATTAATGCTTTGCATTATCATACTTTCAATATCTTCCACAATATACATACAAGCAACCGCTCTAACACGCAAATTTTCAATAGCCTGTTCTATATTTCTAATACATAACTTATCAATATTCTTATCACTTAAACTATTTAGCATACACGCCCTAAACGACAAATCAGCATTACTTAATCCCTTATATATCCCTTTATTACAAATCATTTTTAATATTAAGTTAGAAGTATCATAATGCTCACGCAATACCGCAAAAAAGTCTTTTCTTAAATTTTTAATATCATCTCTAAATTCCATATATTAATATATATTATAAATGCGTATAAAACTTGCCAAAAAATAAAAAAACAAGCAAATATTGCTTGCTTTTATTAACCTAATGTCAATTTATTAATCTCTTGTTGAGCATATTCGCTGGTAATCAAGTTAAGTTCAGGCGTAGTTGCCAAAAAGTATTGCAACTTTCTATGCTCGTTTACTTTGTCAATAAAATCTTTACCTAGTAGTTTATATCTATTAAGCAAAATTTTATTAAGCAATTCAAAATTAAGTGTATTGGCTTGAGATAGTGCCATAGCAGTACCAGTAGCCCAGTCAACAGGAGTTTGAATTCCGCCTTCGCTAAAGTCACATAACAAATTCATATTTTCAGGCGAAACAACAATACGCTTAACTATGTTAATCTTTTCTAGTATTGTTCGTGGCAATTCCTTTACAGCATTTGCATTAAGATAATAAAATTCATAATACTTATCTTTTTCGCCAAAAATACATTCGGCACGTTTACTGCGTTTAAGTATAACTCTGTCGCCATAAATTCCACGACCACGCTTATATTCTACAATTTCATAAAAATTATTTATCAAAAAATCAAGTTCTGCCCAGTTGTAGGCATTAACCTTAGTTTCCATAAAGCCCTCCTATTTTACGCCAATGCATCAACTAATATAACAATATTCTCCTTATTATCTCTCCAAACCTTGATAAAAGGTGATGGTGCATCAATTTCGCAATCAAGTTTAAGTGCACATTCAAACATTGCAGTCAAATGGTCTCTAGCATTAACAAACGCGTCTTCAACTGTTTTGCCTTCAGTAACAATTCCTAAATCGTGAATTGCAATTGTAAAAGCATCACTTTCTTTATCTTTATATAATACTGCTGGATAAACTAATTCTTTCATAATATACCTCTTTCGCTAATCTACTTATTGTATTGTATCACACAAAAACAAAAAAGTCCAACAAATTAATACACATTTTTAAATTTGTGTAAAAATTTATTAGACCTTAACATTTCCAAATTTTAGTGGTGTTTAAATCTATATGCTTTCACCAGCATATCTACTCTAGCAAAATATTATCAAACCTTAATTTATTTTAGCGGTGCAAAAACACATCGGTTTATGCAACTTAAAATTTTATAATGTATGCTCCACATTATTTGAATTCATACGGTTGAATTCTTCTTTAAGAATTTGAGTCAAATCCTTTTCCATACGAACACATTTTACTTTTCCATTACTTGATACTTGCATACCAGCAACTTGTTTAATTAATCTAGGCATATTACTACCTCCTTTAATATACTGATACTATAGCACAAAATTTTTGATTTGTAAATAGATTTTAACAACTTTTTTAAAATTTTTTAAAATTATTTAAAATAACGATAAAATACTATTTTATAGTATATTGTGTTAATTTAATTTTTAATTAATTTTAATAATTTATTAGATATGTAAATTATTATCCATTTATATTTTTAGCACATAAAAATAAGAGCAACTTAATAGTCACTCTTATTTCTATATACTAATCCATTAATTCAACATCTGCAAATGCGATGTCAACATCATCTTGCATACCATATTTGTTATCTTGTTCAACTTCCTTTGGAAGCATATTGCGATATTGTGCACAACCTGTACCAGCAGGAATAAGTTTACCAATAATAACGTTTTCCTTAAGTCCTAGCAAGTGGTCAACCTTACCCTTTAATGAAGCCTTAGTTAACGCACTACTTGTTTCTTGGAATGAAGATGCCGACAAGAAGCTTTCGGTAGTTAATGATGCACGTGTAATACCTTGCAATTCACGTTTAGCACTTGCAGGCACACCACCTTCACTAAGCACACGATTGTTTTCTTCTTCGTATACTGCAATATTTACACTATCGCCTGGCAACAAGTTAGTGTCACCAGCATCTTCAATCTTAACCTTACGCAACATTTGACGAATAATAATTTCCAAGTGTTTAGCGTTGATATCAACTGATTGAGATTTGTACACGCTTAATACTTCATTTAACAAGTATTCTTGAACAGCCTTAACACCTTGAGTTCTTAAAATATCTCTTGGGTTAATAGGTCCTTCAGTAAGTGTAGAACCTGGTTGAATAGTATCGCCTGTTTTAACCTTTAATGTTACACCATAAGGCAACATATAAGATTCTTCAGTTTCGCCCTTAACTACAACTTCATAACGTTTGTCAACATTATTAACTGTAACTTTACCAGCAATATCGCTAACAAAAGCAGCACCCTTAGGATTACGAGCTTCAAAGATTTCTTCAACACGAGGCAAACCTTGAGTAATATCGGCAGTAGCAGCACCACCAGTGTGGAATGTACGCATTGTCAATTGTGTACCTGGTTCACCAATTGATTGAGCAGCGATAACACCAACCGCTTCACCAACGTCTACAAGTTCGTTCTTGCTCATATTACGTCCATAACATTTAGCACACACACCTTGTTTAGATTTACAAGTAAGTAGTGTACGAATATTAACAGACTTAATACCAGCATTGATAATTTGACTAGCCATATCAGCTGTGATATATTCATTAGCAGGACAAATTTCTTGCTTTGTTTTAGGATTAACAATAGCACCTACGCTATAACGACCTACGATACGATTTTCAAGAGTTTCAACAAGTGTACCGTCCTTAACAATTTCGGCAACTTCCATACCCTTTACACTTTCGTCTAATGTTTCGAAACAGTCGATTTCAGTAATGATTGTATCTTGAGATACGTCTACTAATCTACGAGTCAAATAACCAGAGTCAGCAGTTTTCATCGCTGTATCCATCAATTGTTTACGAGAACCACGAGATGCACTAAAGTATTCGATAGGTGTTAAACCACGTCTAAAACTTGATTTAACTGGGATATCTGAACGCACACCAGATGCAACCGCTGTAATACCTTGCATACCTGACAATTGCTTAATTTGGTCGTTGTTACCACGGGCTTTAGAGTCAGCCATCATCTTTAGTGGATTGAATTTATCCAAACCGCCAACGACTGCTTCCATAACCTTACCAGTAGCTTCGTTCCAAATCTTAATATTACGTTCACGCTTATCATTTTCACTCATAAATCCTTGCAAATACAAGTCATTATTTTGTGCAACCATTGCGTCCGCTTCTTTTAATATTTCAGCCTTTTTGTCGCTTTCCTTCATATCAAATAGTGATAATGAAATACTTGCTAAAGTTGAATGTTTAAAACCTAGATTTTTAATATCATCAATCATAGTAACTGTTACGTTTGTACCATGTTTACGATATGCCAAATCAATTAGTTTACCATATTCCTTCTTACCAACTTCCTTTTCAATTTCATAACGGAAGATGTTTTCTTTCTTAGTTCTATCTACATAGCCTAAATCTTGAGGAATACATCTATTAAAGTAAATTCTACCTAATGAAGTTTCAGCACGACCTTCAACTTCTTCACCTTCAAACATTACTTTACGACGAACATAAATTTTTGCTTGAAGTGATAAGATTCCGTTAGCATAAGCAAGTTCTGCTTCATCTTCACTATTAAAGTACATTCCTTCACCCTTTGCACCATCACGTATAAGAGTGATATAGTAGTTACCCAAAATCATATCTTGAGATGGTACCATCGCAGGACTACCATCACTTGGTTTTAGCACGTTGTTAGATGCAAGAAGTAAATTTCTAGCTTCAGTACGTGCTTCAACGCTTAATGGAATATGAATTGACATTTGGTCACCGTCGAAGTCGGCGTTAAAGCCACCACAGGCCAAAGGTGGAAGACGAATTGCCTTACCTTCGATTAGTAATGGTTCAAATGCTTGTACTGACAATTTATGCAAAGTAGGTGCACGGTTAAGTAGTACTGGGTGCCCTTGAACAACTTCAGATAAGATATCCCAAACAACTGGACGTTCTTGGTCTATCATACGAGTAGCCTTCTTCAAATTGTTGGTTTGGTTTAATTCAAGTAAACGTTTAATGATAAATGGACGGAACAACTCTAACGCCATCATCTTAGGCAAGCCCATTTGATAAATCTTAAGTTCTGGACCTACCACGATAACTGAACGACCTGAATAGTCCACACGTTTACCTAATAAGTTTTGACGGAAACGTCCGTGTTTACCCTTTAAACTAGCAGTTAATGACTTTAAGTCTCTTGCACGACTGCCTTGAACAGCACGACCACGCTTACCATTGTCAAACAATGCGTCAACGGCTTCTTGAAGCATACGCTTTTCGTTACGAACGATAATTTCAGGAGCACCTAAATCAATCAACTTTCTCAAACGATTGTTACGGTTAATAACACGACGATATAAGTCATTTAAATCGCTAGCAGCAAATTTACCACCATCAATTTGTACAAGTGGACGAATGTCAGGTGGAATAACTGGAACAACGTCCATAATCATCCATTCTGGCTTATTACCACTCTTAATAAAGTCTTCTATAACTTCCAATTTCTTGGTTGCTTTTAATTTCTTTTGACCTTTAGATTTGTCCATTATGTTTTGTAATTCTTTCTTTTCTTTTTCAAGGTCAATATTGTGCAATAATTCCTTAATTGCTTCAGCACCCATGCCCACACGGAAACCATTTACGCCATATTTTTCAATAGCTTCACGGTATTCGCGGTCACGGATAACTTGTTTATATTCAAATTCAGTATTTTTAGGGTCAAGCACAACGTAACTTACATAATATAATACTTCGTCCAAAAGTTTTGGAGAGATATCTAATGCAAGTACCATTGGGCTAGGTACACCCTTAAAGAACCAAATGTGTGATACTGGGCAAGCAAGTTCAATATGTCCCATACGTTCACGACGAACTTTAGAACGTGTAACTTCAACACCACACTTATCACAAATTACGCCCTTATAACGAACTCTTTTGTATCTACCACAACTACATTCCCAATCCTTTTTAGGTCCAAAAATGCGTTCGCAAAACAAACCGTCTTTTTCAGGCTTTTGAGTTCTATAATTTATAGTTTCAGGCTTAGTAACCTCGCCTCTAGACCATTCTCTGATCTTTTCAGGCGAAGCAATACTAATCCTAATTGAGTCAAAATTGTTTAATTCAAACATATATTTCTCCTAATATTTTTTAGTCATCTAAATCGTCAAATAATGCCGATTCATCAAAAGTCTGTTCAGACACGTCACTTTCGTAACTTTCTTGGATTTGGTCAAATTCAAGAGTAATATCTTCTAGGCCTACCTTATTTACAGGTTGCATAGCGTCGTATTCAACTTCTTGGTCAGACACTTCATTGATTGACAGTTCGTGTTGATCTGGAGTTAAAATCTTAACATCTAGACCCAAACCTTGCATTTCCTTAACAAGCACTTTAAATGCTTCAGGCATACCAGGTTCTGGAATTGGCTCACCCTTAACGATTGCTTCATAAGTCTTAATACGTCCTTCAACGTCGTCCGACTTAATTGTTAGCATTTCTTGTAGCAATCTACTTGCACCATACGCTTCCAATGCCCACACTTCCATTTCACCAAAACGTTGACCACCAAGTTGTGATTTACCACTTAGAGGTTGTTGAGTAATCAATGCATATGTTCCAATACTACGAGCGTGAATCTTATCTTCAACCATATGGTTAAGTTTTAACATATACATCACACCAACGTTGGTCTTGTTTTCAAATGGCAGACCAGTACGTCCGTCGTATAATTGCATCTTACCATCTTCAGGCAAGTTGTTTTGACGAAGTAATTCTTGAATTTCTTCTTCACGAGCACTATCAAAACTTGGAGTAGCTATCTTCCAGCCAAGATGTTTAGCAGCAAGACCTAAATGCATTTCCAACAATTGTCCCAAGTTCATACGAGATGGAATACCCATTGGGTTAAGTACAATATCAACAGTTTGACCGTTAGCCATAAATGGCATATCGTTTTCTGGAAGAACAATTGATACAACACCCTTGTTACCATAACGACCAGCCAACTTGTCACCAGGTTGAAGTTTACGTTTTTGAGCAATGTAAACCTTAACCATCATATTAACACCAGCATCTAGTTCGTCTTTATTTTTACGAGATAGGATTTCAACACCAACTACCACACCCGCTTCGCCGTGTTTTACCTTTAAAGATGTATTTTTTACTTCTTTAGTCTTTTCACCAAAGATAGACTTTAACAATCTTTCTTCTGGAGTTAAGTCAGTTTCACCCTTAGGAGTAACCTTACCTACAAGGATATCACCAACTTTAACTTCAGTACCTATACGAACAATACCATTTTCGTCCAAGTTCTTTAACGCTTCTTCACCAACACCAGCGATATCACGAGTAATTTCTTCGTCGCCAAGTTTAGTTGTACGAGCTTCAGTTTTAACTTGTTGGATAGAAATTGATGTAAAGGCATCTTCACGCACTACTCTTTCGTTTACAAGTATAGCGTCTTCGAAGTTGTAACCTTCCCAGTTCATAAAGGCAATAGTCATATTCTTACCAAGTGCTGCCTCACCATTTTGAGTAGAAGCACCATCGGCAAGTACATCACCAAATTTAACACGTTCGTTAGTGTTAACAATTGGTTTTTGGTTGAAACAAGTTTTATCGTTACTTCTTTCAAACTTTCTTAAATAATGGTTAACTGTACGTCCATCATCATATTCAACAGTAATATAATCAGCACTTACATAAGTAACCAAACCATCTCCATCAGCCAATATCATAGCACCACTATCTTTAGCAAGTTTGTGCTCGATACCTGTACCTACGATTGGAGAATCAGCCTTAATTAGAGGAACTGCTTGACATTGCATGTTTGTACCCATCAACGCACGGTTAGCGGCACAGTGTTCAATAAATGGAATTAATCCTGCAGTCTCAGAAATTAATTGGCTAGGTGATAAGTCTACATATGTTATCATATCACGGCTAACTGACATAACTGTACCATTATGACGACATACAACGTTTTCATTAAGCAATCTGCCGTTTTCGTCCAAAGGCTCTTTAGCAGTAGCAATATATTCATTGATGTCTTCATCAGCCATCATAAATACAACTTCATCAGTAACCTTGCCAGTGCTATCTACTTTACGGAAAGGAGTTTCTAAGAAACCATATTCATTAATACGAGCATAACCCGCAATACTTGTCATCAAACCAATTGGTTGACCTTCTGGAGTATTAACCACACAAATACGTCCGTAGTGAGAATGGTTAATATCACGAACTTCAGCACTTGCACGTTCCTTTTTAACACCGCCAGGACCAAATGAGCTTAAACGACGTTTATTTCTTAAACTTGAAATTGGATTAACTTGGTCCATCAACGCTGAAAGTTGAGATGTGCTCATAAATTCCTTAAATGCTTTGTTGATATATCTAGCATTAACTACTTGAGCAGGAGTAATGTCAGTCAAATCTCTACTTTGAAGCGTTTCACGCACTTGTGCTTGAAGTTTAGTCATACCCTTTCTAAATTCTTGAGTTAACAATTCGCCACAACAAGCAACACGACGATTAGCCAAGTGGTCACGTTCGTCCAAGAATCCGATACCATCAATTAAGTTTAAGTGATAACTTACGGTAGCAATCATATCGTCTAATGTAATTTCATAATTTTCCAATGCTCTTGCATTTAAACGAATTGCTTCAAGGATATCTTCTTCAGTTTTATTTTCCTTTAAGATTTCTTGTAATAATGGATAATAAACATCACCATTAATGCCATAATCTTTTGGATTACATTTTACAAAGTTTGTAAGGTCTACACGCTTGTTACCTACAACACGGATAACCTTATCATTATATATAATATCAACACTATTGATACCAGAATTTTGGATTTTGGTAGCAATATCACGAGTAATCACTTCACCCTTGCTTACTACAACTTTACGTCCAACCTTAATATCTTCAGCACTGATATGGTCAGTAATACGATTGGTTAGGCTTAACTTCTTATTAGTCTTATAACGACCAACTTTACCCATACTATAATGTTGATGATTAAAGAAACGGTCATTAATATATGACATTGTGTTAGAAGGACTAGGGATTTCGCCAGGACGTGTACGACGGCTAAATTCAATCAAAGCGTCTTCTTGAGTGATTTGAGTTTCCTTATCCAAAGTATTAACAATAAATGGGTGTCTGCCAAAGATATCTAACAATTGTTCGTTAGTATAACCAAAACATTTAAGTAGTACGCCTAGTGACATCTTGTACTTACGTTCAACAATTACACGCAAACTATCGCCTGTAACTTGCTCGGTAGTAACCCACATACCATGAGATGGAGCAATTGAACCAGTGTAGTCCATTTTACCATACTTATTCATTTCACCATCAAATACAAT
>JAZSRW010000090.1:0-7883 GCA_045538675.1 Candidatus Onthoplasma sp.
TTGGCCTCCGACTTCCTAAACTTATCTACGTGTTGGAGCCTGACAATATTGAAGAAGGGCAACCGTATTTCTATTTGACGGAATTGGCGGCAAAATGTACGGCAAAACGTATGGTACCCGACTATATCTCTGAAAAGAAGATGCACGAGTATAAAGTGGACGCGAACGGTCAAGGGCAATGCTATACCTGTATGGGTTGTCGTAGTTTCTTAACACCTTGGGTTGATGAAAATAACAAACCAAAATACTATGGAAGATTTAATCAAGGCGTTGTAACAGTTAACTTAATTGATATTGCTTTGTCTGCGGAAAGAGATATGAACAAGTTCTGGGAAATATTTGACGAACGTATGGACTTGTGTCATCGTGCATTACAATGTCGTCACGAACGTTTGACTGGAACTATAACTGATGTTGCACCAATATTGTGGCAACATGGTGCACTTGCACGACTTAAAGCGGGCGATACTATTGATAGTTTGTTGCACGGCGGATATTCTACAATATCATTAGGATACGCTGGACTTTGGGAAACTGTTTATGCGTTGATTGGTAAAAAGTTGACCGAGCCAGAAGGCAAGGCTTTGGGTATTAAAATACTTGAAAAACTAAATGAATACACAAAGAAATGGAAAGCGGAAGAAAATATAGATTATTCATTATACGGAACACCGCTTGAAAGTACAACTTATAAATTTGCAAAATGTTTACAAAAACGTTTTGGAATTATCGAAGGCGTAAGCGATAAAAACTATGTAACTAATTCATATCACGTACACGTGACCGAACCTATTGACGCGTTTAGCAAACTTGCTCTTGAAAGCGAATTCCAAGCATTAAGTCCTGGTGGTGCAATCAGTTATGTGGAAGTACCTAATATGCAAAACAATATCGAAGCGGTATTGCAAGTAATGAAATTTATTTACGATAACATCATGTATGCCGAACTTAATACTAAGAGCGATTATTGTCACGTATGTAGTTATGATGGCGAAATTCAAGTAAAAGATGATGATGGTAAACTTATTTGGGAATGTCCAAATTGTAAAAATCGTGACCAAACCAAGATGAATGTGGCTCGTCGTACTTGTGGATATATTGGTTCACAATTCTGGAACCAAGGACGTACTGCCGAAATTAAGGATAGGGTATTACACTTATAATGCATTACGGAAATATTAAACTTAACGATATCGCAAATGGCGAAGGCGTACGAGTTAGTTTGTTTGTATCGGGTTGTACTAATCATTGTAAAGAGTGTTTTAATCCTGAAACTTGGAATTTTGAATATGGCAAACCTTTTACCGACGAAACTGAACAATATATCATAGATAACCTAAAACCCTATTATATAAATGGTTTAAGTTTGTTAGGTGGTGAACCGTTTGAGCCCAAAAATCAAGCGGTACTACTGCCGTTTGTTAAAAAGGTGCGTGAAATGTATCCTGACAAAACCATTTGGGCATATTCGGGTTTTAGGTTTGAAGATGAATTGTTAAAAGAGGGTGCTTATCCTAATTGTGAATATACTTTAGAATTATTAAAAAATATTGACATACTTGTAGATGGTCGTTTTGATAGAGACCTTAAAAAAATTACCTTAAATTTTAGAGGTTCTAGCAATCAACGAATTATTGATGTGCAACAATCATTAAAACAAGGTAGAGTTGTATTATCGCCTTTAAATAATTAAAAGTAAGAGTAGATATAAAAGTCTACTCTTTTTTATAAAAATTTTAGAAATTTAAAAACAACTTATTTACATTAGTTGAAATTTTAGTTAAGTAGTGATATAATATAATTGATTTAAAAATCAAAGGATAAGTTATGACATTTGTAAAAGATAAAAGATGTATTAAATATTTTGTTTTGGCTGGTGTGATATTAGTGTGTTTGTATTCTAATGTTTTAGCCAAGATTTTTAATCCTATTTTTGACGATATCTATTATGGTAACCTTGTTAAAATGTTTGAGGCAGTGGTTAGTGCTATTATTTGGGGTATCGAAGTAGGATTGTTGGTATTTGCGTGTAAAAAGTGGGATATTAAAGTATTTACTGATAAGACCAAAAAAGGTAAGGAAATGCAAACATGGCAAGTAATATTATTGTTTGTATTAACAATATTGCCTATGCTTGTAATAAGTGCGTGCCTTAACTGGAAAGTAAAGATTGTATATGCACTTGGCATAAGGGTAACAACTGTGGGGTTGGTATGTAATGTGTGCGAAATACTTTCATACGCAGTACGTATGGTGCTTATGATAATGTTTATTGCTAGTATTCAAAAGGGATTTGAAATGATATTTAAAACCAAATATATAATTCCTTATGGTGCAATATTTGCATTTTTAACATTTGGTTTGATAGATTTTTTTGTATTAGCAGTCGATTTGCGAGCATTTTACTTGGTGGCTAGCCTAATTTACGGCATCATATATTTGGTGGCGGACAAAAGATTTTCGACCACTTGGGTACTATGCTATTTAATTTATTTATTGTAGGTGAAATATGAAAAAGTTTTTTAAATCAAATGCTTTAATATGGATATATTTTGGTATTGTTACATTAATCGAACTTGTTGCTGTATTTGTAACTAGTGACAAGTTTTATATTCGTTCACCATTAATATTTGTGTTGATTCAATTAATGATAATGCTATTGTTGTTGTCAATATCTTCAAATAAGGCAAGGCATATAGTATCATCATTACTGCTTGTGTTTTTTATGGTGGTGGACCTTGTATTTATAGTTATATTTGAAATGACCGAAACTATATTTGACTATGGTATGTTCAATCTTCGTAATGATGGTATGGCGATACTTGAATCTGTGCCAATCAACTTTACATTTTTTGCAATTTCAATGCTAGCAATAGCGATGTATATTGTGTTTGGTGGACGTTATGTTCGTCACACTGAAAAGCCTATAAGTATCAAGTGGTGGGCAATTCCTAGCGTGGTGGCTGTGATTGCGGGGCTTGGTACAACGCTATATTTAAATAACCGCAATTTTGAAAGTGATGTTACTGACAAGTTGTACCGAACTAGCGAGGCAAGTTATGCTGAATATGGTATTGTTGGCAACTTCCTAAATGAATTTGTAAAGGGTAGTTTCTTTACTAATGTAAAGTTGGGTGATGAACAACAACTAGAAGATTTTATTTATAGTGCCGATAATATTTATCAATCTAACTTTATTTCAAACGAAGATTATAATATTGTTACAATCCTTGTAGAATCGTTAGAGTGGCACGGATTTATGCAAGATTTTGATTTGTTTGCTAATGGCTATAACATAAATTATAGTGCTTATGGATATAGTAGTGCTGAAGAGATTTTAAGAGAGTTGTATCCAAACTTATATGCATTTTACGATAGCAGTATCGTATTAAACAATTTCTATTCACGTGAAAAAACTGATATATCTGAAAATATAAGTTTCTTGGGTTCATATCCTACTAATGTGTACATCAACTATGATTTCCCTAATAATACAATGGCTACAACTATGCCAAGCGTATTAAAGGCTTTGGACGAGGATATAACTTGTAATTCGTTCCATAATGGTAGTTATACATATTACAATCGTAACAAGGAATTAATTAGTGCAGGATTTGATAGTTATACTGCTACCGAACAAATGAAAAAGATGCCTGGCTTTACAGACCATAGTGCCAAAGGCGAGCGTAATCTTGATACCGAAATGATTAATGTATGTGCTGACAAAATGTTTCCAACCGACCAACGTTTTTATACATATATCACTACTATTACAATGCACGGACAATATACTTATCGTGATAATTTAGCAAAGTTAGGATATTATGATGATATGGCAAGGTTTGGCATAACCAAAATGAAAGGCGATAGTTTTGAGGCGTTTAATCATAACAACTTTTATTACTACTGTGCGTGTGTAATGGAATTTGATAGAGCGTTGGGCGAAATTATGAACCAATTAACTACTAGGGAAACCGCTGGTGGTACAAAGTTGATTGATAATACTATAATCTGTTTGTTTGGTGACCATAACACTTACTATTCAAGTTTGTCAAACTATGTTAAGGATATCGATAATACAAAAGATAATAATTATACAAACTTATTCCGTGTGCCTTGTATGATTAAAACCCCTAATGTTGATGAGGTTAAAAATCATATTCAAACTACTATGGTGGCGGAACTTGCAAATAAGTTGATGGCTGAAGATTCTAGTTTGGATAATGCTACTGCAACCAGTATGGCACAAGCAAAAATCAATGAAAGATACAAAATATCAGGTAATCAAATTATTGTTAAAAAGTTTATGTGTACTGCCGATATTGTACCAACATTATTTGATTTGGCGGGTATTAATATTTATGGTAATTTGTATTTTGGGCATTCAGCGTTTGAGTGGCAACAAAGTGTGTTGTATTCACGTGCTTATGATATGTTTATAACTGACAATATGTATTTTGTAAGTTTAAATAACATAAAATATATTCGTAAAGATAATCCATTTGCTAATAATGACCCAGCATTGAAATATGCTGATATCAAAGGATATGATAGTGAAGAGCATATGGCTGAAGTGGAAGTTGAGGCGAAAAAGTTGTTAGACAAATTGAGTGTTTGTAATCGTATTTTCTACAACGATTACTGGGGACGTAAAAACATTAACGATAATTCAAAAACCAATACTCAGATTTTTGTAGAAAAATTAAAAGAAATTAATTAGGGGGAATAAATTTATGTGGTTTATATTTGTAATTCCATTTGTAGTTTTCTTTGTTATATTTTTACTTATTGCAAAACACTTTTTCCACCCGCACAAAATGTTGGACGATGCGGTAGATATGGCAAATACAGTTTCGGCTTATGCTGAACAAATAAAAACTGAATTAGAGCCAGAACCAGAGCCTGTCAAAGAAAAGATATGCGAATATTGTGGTTCGACAATTGCCGAAGGTAATTCCAAATGCGATTCCTGCGGTGCAAAAATAAAAAAATAGAGCGTTTAACGCTTTATTTTTTTTGATAACTATTGCAAGGGGCGTTTGTTTTTGTTGAGCCTACAAATATCCCGTTGGACATACACTCGCCGTCATTATTAAATAGGCAATTGTTGGCATTGCATTTAATGTCGATACATTTACAATGGCGGAATGGTGCAATTTCGGGTTCGTGCTCAAACATATCTTTTGATACATCTTCAACGGGCTTATTATTGTCAATATCTATATCATTACACAATGCTTTTTGGTTTACACCTAAATGTTTACGTTCACATTTCATATTTTTATTATGCGTACAACTATATTTTCTACATACTATATCCATAATTCACCTATAAATATATTGTTTGCTTAATGTTTGATTTTATACTATAAAACCACACTATTAATTATTAAGTTTTTATTATGTAAATTTGTGGTATTTTGGCATACATTACTTGACTAAAATAGTTTTTAAGTATATAATTAATTTTAAGGAGAGAGTTATGAAAGTTATTTTAATTCAAGACCTTAAAGGCAAAGGCAAAAAGGGCGATGTGATTGAAGTTAATCCAACTTATGCTATGAACGTATTGATTAAGCAAAAAATTGCAATTGAAGCCACCGCTAACAATCTTAACCAAAATAAAGGTCAAAAAAATGCTCAAGCATTTCATCATGGCGAAGAGGTTAAAAAGTATCAAGCAATTGCTGATAGCCTAAAGGATAAAGTGTTGACTGTTGGCTTAAAGTTTGGTGCTAATGGCAAGGCATTTGGTTCAATTACTAAACAAGAAGTATTTAATAAGTTGGTAGAATTAAATATTCCAGCCGACAAAAAGATGATATTAGATTTTGAACCTATCAAAGCAGTAGGCGAGTACAAAGTTACTATCCAATTTATGAAAGAAGTTAAATGCGAAGTAAAGGTTCAAGTAGTGGAAACTAAATAAAATTAAAAAGACTTATTTTAATAATAAGTCTTTTTTACTAACATTAATTAATTTCAGGAAGAGCGATTGTAAAATCGTCGGCGTATGAAATATCTATACTAATAGATTCTGAGGTTGTTCCATTGGAAACTATTAAATTTAATTTTGTAAGTTTTTTGTCAGAGAAAACATATTCAATAGTTTCGGCAACAATTTCTATGCCAGAAAAACTAATGGTTTTATTTTGAACTTTGTAACTATTGCTTGTAGAATCATATGTTACTTCTTCAAAGGTTGCAAAAGAACTAAAAATGTATCGCAAAGTTTCCACTTCATTTCTTGGGTGAGGGTTTTCGGTATCCTTAGACCATTTGGTAGTTTGTGTATTATATTCATATGCCCACCACACGTTTCCATCAAATTCATAATAAGTGATTTGATCTTGTCCAAAAGCGGATATGGATTCTTTTGATATATTTCCATCAAAACATTCTATTGCCGAGATAGAATAGCCAGATATAACTGGTGCAGATTCTATTTTATGCTTACCACTATAATTAAATGCGTTTTCCCATTCTGATTTTGTTAATTGACCATTAGGGCTATTTTGAATAATATCAACTTCGCTAATTTCTAACACGGCCTTTGCTATCGCTTGTGCCTTGATGTCCAAATCGCCACTATCTGCAGCGTTAAGAATTGGGTCTAAATATTCGTTAGATAAATTATCGGATTGAATAGCATATACTGTTAAAGATATTTTAATATTACAATCTTGCAATAAATTGCTCCATTGAGTAGGGATTTTTAAACTATCTTTATCAAATAAATTAATTTTATAACCATTGTCAATGTTAGATGATATAAATGGATTTAAACCTACTAGACAAACGCAAGAAGTGTTAGCAACATTAGAGCATTGATAGGTGATTTCTTTCCACAAATTTGTATCATAAGCATTTTCTTTAAAAGTGATTGCGGGAGTATTAGTTAACTGGTCAGTTATATCGGTTGCATTTTTTGTTGCACTAATTGAAAATAGGGCAACCATATAAGTTTTAGTGCTACATTTATTAATTAAATTTAGTTTAGCGTTATTCAAAGGATTTCCAGGAACTAACATTTCCTCGCCAATATTTGCACTATAAATTGTTGTTGCTTCAGTTTTTGCATAAGCGTCTAAATTAGAGTTTGATATGGTAATGCTTGTTTCGGTGTTTGTGTTTTCATTATTATCGTTACCATTATCATTGTTTCCGTTGTCATTGTTGCTATCGTCATTATCTTCATCAATAGATGGTAGGGTTATAGTAAAGTTGTCTTTATATGAAAATTCATATATAGATTTATCATTTGCACTTTCAGACCACTCAAATATAACTTTGATAACTTTTTGGTCTTTAAATTTAACCTCTATTTTGTGTGCAACATCAGTTTCGCCACCAAGTTCAAGAATATGGTCTTCAGCAATATAACTTTCAGAATTCTCATCATATGAAAATAGGTCAAACTTTAACGAATTTCTAAGTAGAGTAAAAACGTTTACTTGATAATCAAGCATTAATTCAGTGCTTTTGCACCACTTTGATTCGTCATCGTCAAAATAATATCCTTGCCAGCCGTTTGATGTGTTTTCAGCATAGGTTGTATATGAATATGTTTCGTCGTATAAGGTTTCGGTTATTTCAGTTTTTATCAAATTATTGCTTGAATATATTTTTTTAGTAGATAGGTCTTCCAAATATAATATAGTGCAACAATATTTTCCACTATAACTAAATGCTTCGTCCCATTGTACTTTTGTTACAGTTGATTCTGTACGAAATGCCGAACAGCCTACTGCCAATATTGATATTAAGCAACACACGCAAGCAATAAAAGTTAATTTAAATAATCTATTCATTTGTTTTCCCCTTTTTGTTAAAATGATTATATCATATATTGTGTAAATTTGTAAAGTAAATTTATTAAAATT
>JAZSRW010000021.1:0-5365 GCA_045538675.1 Candidatus Onthoplasma sp.
AACTCAAGATGAAATTGATGATTTGTATAGCGAAGTATCTCATATCGATTATTCTGCTATTAGCAAAATGAACGAAGAGCAAATCGAACAAAAAGTTAGAGTTGAATTGGAAGACTCTAAACAAGAAATTGCAGATTTGAAGGAACAAATAACTCGTATCAATGATTATATCAAACAACGTGAAGACGGTTTGGCTGAAAAGATGAATGTACACGATGTTCGTACTGCTGATATTGAAGCTGTTAAAGAAATTACAGCCAAAGAAGTTGAAGCGGTGGCTGTTGAAAAATTAATTACAGCATTAGCCGAAGTAGAAGTGTTAAAAGATACCTTGGCAGAAGTTAAACAAAGTATTGAAGAAGAATATAAGCAACAACTAGCCGATACTGATGCTGGTATGGAATATGACCGTATAAGCAAATTGCAAGGTTCTGCTGAAAAAATTGATGAATTAAATGAAAAACTAAACAATTTAAGTACTACATTATATAATGAAAAAGATAATGTTCAACAAACTAGTGAACAATGTGTGGCAGAAATTGAAAATGCAAGAGAATCTAAAATTGAAGAAATTAAAGTTGGCGAATTAGAGAATAGTGATATATCTGTAGTTGGACCAAAGCACAACAAGATTGCATTACTAGCAGAAGGCGATACAAATGCTCAAACTGTTGAAAAAATTGATGTTGAAATTGTTAATCAATTAGCTGATGCTGAAATTGCTGAAATAGTTGATAGTCGTTTACAAGAAGCAAATATTGAAATTGCTAACTTAAAACGTGAAATTGCTGATTTGAAAAAAGAATTAGAGAATAAAGAAGATAGTGATGAAACTCCAGAAGGCAGTGTTCCAGTAGTAAGAAGTCCATTGTTTGACGTTGAGATGATTAAAACAATCACTGCTCAAGAAGTAGAAAAGAAAGTTCAAGAGCGTTTGGCTGAAGCAATGAAAGAAATTGAAGCAATGAAAGCTCAATTGGAAGTTTCTAAAAAGGAAATCGAACGTCAATATAAGGAAGAAATTGCAAATAATGTTGGCGAAAGTATTGTTAAAGATAAATTAAAAGGTTCTGCTGCTGAAGTTATCGAACTTAAGGAAGAATTAACTGAATTAACCGAACAACTTGCTCAAGAACATCAAGAGGCTAAACAAAATAGTGAGGCAATTGTTGAACAATTAGGTCAAGATAGAGAAGTGGCTAAAATGCAACTTGCTATTGCTGACAGCAGTGCTACTATTGAAAGTTCAGATGTTATGATTATTGGACCTAAAAACAATCAAATCGCATTAGTTGCAAATACTGCTATGTTAACTGAAGAGGTGGACAACATGAATTATAATATTCCTACAATTGATATTGAAACTGTTAAAAAATTAACTGAACAAGAAATTGAAGAAAAAGTTCAAGAACGTTTGGCTACTTCAATTATCGAAATTGAAGAATTGAAAAAGCAAATCTTAAACTTATCACTTCAAATAAATGAAATTAAGGGTGAACCTGCTGACGATGATGAAAAACCTATGGTATTCCACTATGCTACAGAGGACGCTTATTTGGAAAGACTTGCAGTTTTAGATGAAAGATTAAAGAGTGCTAAAAAAGACCTTAAGATTAATAATAAAGAACTTAATCCGCTTGAAAAAGTAAGACGCACTTTGGAAAGAGATAAGTTAAAACTTCGTCGTAAATACGCTATTGTTGCTAAAAAGAAAGTGGCTTTATATGGCGTTAATAACTACGTTGATATTGATAAGGATAAGGCTGAAAAGTTGGCTCAAGAACTAGAGTTGTTAGAAGGTCTAAAACTATCTGTTGGTCACTGTGAAGAAGTTATGAACGCAAATGTTGATAGATATCCAATACTTGTTCATACTGATAAGATTTTAAGAGAAAACATTGCTAATATTGAAAGTGATATTGAAATGTTGAATAAAGAACTTAACGCTTTACGTGAAAAGAACGGTAGCGAAAACTAATATTAATAAAAATTCTCATATTTATATATGGGAATTTTTTATGATATATGTTTGGTTAATTGGTTGGTTTTGTGTTATAATAAATTGAAAACAAATTTAATTTTAAAAGGGAAAAGTATGATTTTTAGGAAAAAACCAACTATTATCGGTTTATGTTTAGGTGGGGGCGGTGCTAGAGGGTATGCTCATTTAGGGGCATTAAAAGCCTTTGAAGAATATGGCATTAAGTTTGATATGGTGGCTGGTTGCAGTGTTGGAAGTTGTGTTGGAGCATTTATTTGTGCGGATATGAAATTTAAAGAAATTTATGATATTGCTAAAAACCTGCAAGCCAAAGATATTAAGCGTAATAAAATTAAGTTTATGCCGTCAACAACTGAAGGATTGCAAGAACTAATAAGTAATAACGTTGAATATAAGATGATTGAAGAATTGCCAAAAAAATTGTTTGTTGTTAGTGTTGATGCAAAAACTGGTAAGGAAGTGGTGTTTGATAATGGTGATTTGCCTAAGGCTGTTGCGGGAAGTTGTGCTGTGCCTGGCGTTTTTTATCCAGTAGAGTATAACGATATGATATTGATTGATGGCGGAGTTATTAATAATATCCCTGCTGATGTGCTGATTAAACGTGGTTGTGATGTTGTGATTACGATTGATGTAAATAGCACTCGTGGTGGCGGAACAAGTAGTGATAAATTTTATGATGTGTTTTTGGCTTCAATTGGTATTATGATGAAAAACAATTCTAATCAAGGCTACACTTATAGCGATATCGTAATTAAGCCTGATATGAAACGTTTTAAATCTACAAAGTTGGACGGATACGAGGCAATGGTGGAAGAAGGTTACAATGCAACAATTGCATCAATGCCTGAAATATTGAAGTTGATAAATAACAAAAGATATAGATTATGGAAAAGAAGCAAAAGAAAGAATATATACAAGTTTTAATACTGTCAATAATTTTTGTATTAATTGCTGTGTCAATGTTTTTTTCGGCGGAAATTTCTAAAGGAATAAAATCCTTGCTATATAATACTGAATTTAAAGTAAGCAAAACTGATATGGTGGTGCATTTTATTGATGTTGGGCAAGGTGATGCCATTGCATTGACACTGCCTAATAGTAAGGTTGTGTTGATTGATGCAGGACCTAAAGTTTCACAAAATTATTTGGTGCAATATTTAAAAGATAGAGTTTTGGTAAGTTATAATAATGAAACTATTGATTATGTTATACTTACTCACCCTGATATAGACCATTCGGGCGGTATGAGTGCCGTATTTAGTGAATTTGAAGTGAAAAACTTTTATAGACCTAACGTGGCTGGTAATAATGAGAATTCAAATGACTTTCCAATCAATTCTACGACCGTGGAATATGCTGAAGTTTTAAATTTGGCTAAAAATGAAAAGGATATAAATATTAAATTAATTAATCAAAACTATGATTTTTATATAGATAATGTAAGGGTTCAAATTTTTGCACCATTAAAAAATTACACAACAACTAATGATATGAGTCCTATTATTAAAATCAGTTATTTAAACAAAAGTTTTTTGTTTACAGGTGATATTCAATCAGTTAGTGAAGCGGATATGTTGGAAGAGTATAAAACAGAGTTAAATGCAGATGTACTCAAGGTTTCACACCATGGCAGTAGCAAGGCAACCAGTCAGCAGTTTGTTGATGAGGTTAGCCCTAAATATGCTGTGATTTGTGTGGGAAACAACAGTTATGGGCACCCTAATTTTGATACTATTAATAGGCTAGAGCAAGCAGGGGCTGAAGTGTATACAACCAAGGAAAGTTATGTAAGGTTTGTATGTGGTAATGAGATGTTTGGATTACTTGATGACAAGATTACACATTCGTATGAATTTATTGATTGGTGGATTATAGCGTTGATAGTAGACGGAATATTGATGTTGGTAATTATTGTTAAAATCATTAAATTACTAAAAGATTATAAAAATCAAAAACAAGATTTAATCTAAAATAGTTAATAAAAAAACTCCTATTAATTTAGGAGTTTTTAAGTGGCAATTCCTAGACTGATTAGTAAGCCTACATTTACTTTTTGCATTGTAATTAGGTCAAGTGAACCTATGCGGTCGCGTAGGCGAAGTTTGTCTAAGGTACGAATTTGTTCTAATAGTACTACGCTATCCTTGGTTAAGGGGTATTTGTTGTGGCTTAGTTCGATATGAGTGGGTAATTTTGCTTTTTGGATTTGGCTGGTAATGGCAGCAATAATGACCGTAGGACTATATTTGTTGCCTATGTCATTTTGTATTATTAGAACTGGTCTTAATCCGCCTTGTTCACTACCAACAACTGGACTTAAGTCAGCATAATAAATGTCGCCACGTTCTACTTGCAAAACCTAATCTCCTTTTAAAAATTCTTCGGTTAACTCAAGGCAATTAGTATGCTCATACAATCTATCAAAGTGCTGTATTAATTGCCTATACGTATACTCATTATATGTTGAAGGGTCAAAGGTTTGTGAAGGCAAATCTACATTAAAATCACGCTGTGATAAATCTTCGTTATATTTACTAACTAATTGCTTGATATTATACTTCATATATTCTCCTTGATGGCAAAATTTAAACTATAATTTAGTGTTATCGACATATTTAGGCAAATGTTGTTATATTACTATTTGAGTAATAAAAAAAATTATTCATACTAATGAAAAAGAAAATTTTATCGCTATAAATATACAAAATTGTGCATAAAAAAACTATCATAATATTATGATAGTTAATCTTTAGATGAAGTAGTTGTTTTTTGCTTAAAACTACTGATTATTGCAAATGCGGCTAAACCTATATAAATGCTAATAATTATAACCAAAACAATAAATTCTCTATTTGAATTAGATGAGTTGTCTTCTTGTATTATTAGATAAGTTGCATTTTGTTTGGTTGTATTAAATGTTATACCTTGATTTGAAATGCTAGAATCTAGTTTGGTTAGTTTGCCATCATATAACATATATACATTTAAGCCCATTAATAATTTAGTTTTGTCTAGTGGTATAGTAATTGTAACATTATCATTTTTAAGATATGAAAAGTTTATATCATAGGCTGAAACAACTTCTAAATTTTGTTCTTTAAGTATGTTTTGAGTGTTTGTATTAATCTGGCTACTACTTGTAGTGAGTGTACAATTTTTAACAAAGCCTTTATCACTAACGGCGGTTATATTATTACTAGTAATATTATTAACTTGCATCTACTAACTACAAAATACAAAAGAATTCTATGAAGGATTAACACCAGAAGAAATTCTTCGAATAACACGAGAAAAAATGAGAGAAAATCGAGAGAAAAAACAAAAAGAATTAAAAGTTGAAGGAATTGATGAAGATGATGA
>JAZSRW010000040.1:0-5739 GCA_045538675.1 Candidatus Onthoplasma sp.
ACTAATATAAAAAGGAAATTCTTCAGTACCAATACCAACCATTACATCAATATTGAAAGATTTGTATTTACGGTTAGATGTTGTTATCTTAATAGTTGTAGATCCGCCTTTAGATGTTGGAACATAGCAACCAGACAATTCATCATATTTGATAATAGATGTAACTTCATCTCCGCCTGCATTGAAATTAATTTTTGTATTCTTATTAATTTCCTTATGCACAAATCCTAAATCTTGTAATGTTAAACTTTCACCATAGTTTATATATATGGTTTCGGTATTAAATTTAATAATTTCATCATTTTTAGCAAATTGATAGAAAGTAACCCCGATACACACGGTTGTTATAATTGCTACAAGAAACACTAAAAACTTTTTCATAATATCTCCTAAAATTCTTTTGAATTTATCAACATTTTACCATAAATTTTATGTTTGTCAATACCTTTTTAAAAATTTGTTAAATCACTTTACTTTTTATTTAAAATTAGTTATAATATATGTTTAATGCTAAAATACATATTAATATATTAATTAAAGTATCGAGAATATAACTACAAAAAAAGACTCGCAGTTTGCGAGTCTTTTTATTTAACCTATTTAGTTTGAGTTTAAGCAAAGATTTTGCCAGTTTTCTTATATTTCTTTTCAAAAGCCTTATATTCTTTATCTAAACGATAGAATCTCCAGCCATAAAAACCTAATATTGCACATTCAAATACTGCCATAACGATATAATGAGTAGGTGTAATACTTACATCAAATGGATTTGGTTTACGATATACAACTTTACCATAATTTGCTTCTTGAATTTGTTCTTTGCTGTGATTAAAGGTTAATACTTGCCAAGAACCATGTACAGTGTCATTCAAGTAAACTTTATATTCGTTTTCATCCACTAATTCACAATAAGCAGTACATTGTTTATTAATATATTGAGTTGCTTTATTTTCTTCAATCTTATTTAGATATATGCTATAAATCATACCTTCCATAAGAATGATTAAAATAAGCCCAGCAATAAGTGCCATAATTGTCTTAAGTGACATTTCTACTCTTTCACGAGTTTTCATTTGTTTTAAAAAATTCATAAATTCCCCCTGCAATATTTTAGATATGGTTAAGTGTTAACCAAATTTCTAAACTATTTAATATTAGTATACTAATTTGAAATTAAATTGTCAAAGATTTTTAATAACTTTCTTTACAAAATATCAAATTTATGTTATTATATCGATATATGGATACGATTAGTAAAAAAATTTATGAACTAAATGCTATAAAACTGGCGTATATGGGCGATAGTGTGTTTTCTACATATATTCGTAAACACTTTATTGTTAATACTGATAAAAAGAATTCACAACTTAACAAATGTGTTAATTCGATTGTATGTGCTACCAACCAAGCCAAACTTATGGAAATTATCTTTCCTATGTTAACTGAAATTGAATCGGAAATTGTAAATAGGGCTAAAAATTTGCATTTTAACAATATTGCAAAAAATGCTACGCCAGAAAGTTACACGAAAGCAACTGAATTTGAGGCGTTGTTAGGATATTTATATCTAACAAATCAATTAGAAAGGTTGCAACAATTTATTGATATTAGTTTGGAGAATTATTATGATAGTGGAAGGGATTAATTGTGCGGTAGAATTGCTAAAAGCAAACTATCCAATGGAAAAGGTTATAATAAACAAAGATTTGACTAAAAAATGTGGGAATATTATTGACCTTGCCAACCTTAGAAAAGTAAAAATTGAATATGTTGATAAAGTGGCTATTGAAAAATTAACTAAATCTAAAAATAGTCAAGGCGTTTTATGTTTTGTTAAGGCTTATCAATATTGTAATGTTAATGATATTTTAAGTTATGCCGAAAGTAAAGGTCAAGATCCATTTATTGTTATCCTTGATGGTATAGTAGACCCACATAATGTTGGTGCTATTATACGTACCGCCGAATGTGTTGGGGTTCATGGTATAATTATTGCACAAGACCGTGCTTGCGAAATTAACGAAACAGTGTTTAAAACAAGTGCAGGTGCGATTGCTCATATGAAAGTGGCTCAAGTGGTTAATTTAAGTCAAACTATCGAAAAGTTAAAGTCTAAAAATGTATGGGTTTATTCACTTGAGGCTGGCAATACTTCAATGTATGATACTAATTTAACAGGTGCTTTGGCTCTTGTGATAGGTAGTGAAGGTTATGGGGTTAGCCGACTTGTTAATCGTACTTGCGATGGGACAATATCAATACCTTTAAATGGTCAAGTTAATAGTTTGAACGCTTCAAACGCTGGCGCTATAGCAATGTATGAAGCATTAAGGCAAAGGGAAATATGTCGCAAATAAATGAAATTGTAATTAAGGCAAAAAATGGCGATTTTGAAAGTATGGAAACCATACTTCAATCTTTTAAGCCAAAAGTTACTGCGATTTCACGTGAATACTTTTTGTTGGGTGCGGATTTTGATGATTTGCTTCAAGAAGGTATGATAGGTTTGTATAAAGCAATTATAGGATTTAATCCGGATAAAAATGATAATTTTTCGTCTTTTGCAACAATGTGTATATATCATCAAATTCAAAATGCTGTTAAGATTGCCAATAGTAAAAAAAATCAACCGCTTAATGAATATATTTCAATTAGTGTGGAAGGCGGTTTTGTTGAAAATGGTGACGAGCCAAAGATTATTCTTCCGGCTAAAGATAAAGGTGCTGAACAAGTGTCATTAGATAAAGAAAATGAACAAATTTTGCACAAAAATTTAAAACAAGTATTGACAAAAGAGCAATATGGTATATTATTAATGTACTTAAATGGCTATAGTTATAGCGAAATTGCTGGTAATTATAATATAACTAACAAAAAAGTCGATAATAATATTCAATCGATAAAACGTAAATTAAAAACATTGTTAAAAGGAGAGTAATATATGAATTTGGCTTTGTATCGTAAATTTAGACCTACAACATTTGATGGTGTAATAGGTCAAAATCATATAACTAGAACCTTGTCTAACCAAGTTAAAAGTGGCGAACTTACTCATGCGTATCTATTTACTGGTACACGTGGTACAGGTAAAACAAGTTGTGCCAAGATTTTTAGTAAAGCTATAAATTGTTTATCGCCTCAAAATGGTTCTCCTTGTGGAAAGTGTGAAGTGTGTCAAGCATTGGATTTGCCTAATACTGATGTATTGGAAATTGACGCTGCCAGCAATAACAGGGTTGATGAAATTAGAGATTTGCGTGAACGTGTTAAATATCCGCCAACAATTGCTCGTAAAAAAGTGTATATTATTGACGAGGTTCATATGCTTACCGAAAGTGCGTTTAATGCCTTGCTTAAAACATTGGAAGAACCTCCTGAATATGTTGTGTTTATTCTTGCTACTACCGAAGTTCACAAACTTCCTGCAACAATATTATCACGTTGTACACGCTTTGATTTTAGACTGCTTACTACCGAAGAACTTGTTAATCATTTAAAATATGTATTTGGTCAACAAAATATTGTTTGCGACGACAATGGTTTATATTTGATTGCCAATCAAGGTGCTGGTAGTGTTCGTGATACATTATCAATAGCGGATAGTGTGTCGGCATTTTGTGAAAAAAATATAACTTATGATAAATGTTTGGAAGTTTTGGGTATGACTTCAAATGAAGGTATTTCTAAACTTGTTAACAATATAATAAATAATAATATTCAAGGAATTTTTAGTGAAGTTAGGAATATACTAAATCGTGGAAAGAATATTACATTATTGTGTAAAGAAACTACCGAGTATTTTAAAAACTTATTATTAATTCAATCGGGAATTAAGGATTTGAATACATTAAATGTAATGCCTAATGAGTTGCAGTTAATGTGTGAGCAAGCGGGTAAAATTGATAATACAGTGTTAAAATTAGCATTTGATAAATTTGCACGTATTGAACTTGATTTAAAGTATAGTACAAATCCACAAAATTTATTTGAAGCGGTTTGTATTTCTCTTATAAATGTAAAAAATAATATTGAAACACCTAAACCTATTTATAAGGCGGAGCCTTTAAATAATGTGGTAAATCCAATACCTATTAATCCAAATTCTAATACGGTTAGTGTTAATAACTCAATCAGTAACAATAATGATATTAATGTGAATATAAATAATAAGGTTCAAAATAATCAAATTGATAAACTTTGGGGTAGTGTGTTACTAGAAATAAAAAAACGTAATATGTTTGCCCTAAGTTCGTCTTTGCGTGATATTTATGGTGTGCATATGGTAGGCAATTGTTTGGTTTTGCAAACAAATGACCAAAGTGTATTAAAAACAGTTGACGAACCAACCAAACTTGATGTAATATTAAGTATTGCTTCAACATTTAATCAAGATATCAAAAAGGTTGAAGTGCATTATGATGAAGCCAACAAAAGCAGTAAAGATGTTGTGGCTGAATTGAAAAATATATTTATGGACAAATTAAAAATAAAGGAGTAAATGTATATGGCAAATTTTAGAGGTGGAATGGGCGGTATGGGCGGAATGAATATGCAAAATTTAATGCGTCAAGCCCAAAAGATGCAAGAAGATATGTTAAGGGCTCAAGAAGAACTTGAAAATACAACAGTTGAAGGCGTTGCAGGTGGCGGAATGGTAAAAGTTACTATGGCTTGCAATGGTGACATTCAAGGATTTAAACTTGCACGTGAAGCGGTTGATCCTGACGATATTGAAATGTTGGAAGATTTGCTTTTGGCTGCAATTAAAGACGCTGGTTCAAAGGCTAAGGAAATTAAAGACGACAAAATGGGTGGATTTGGTAACCTTGGCGGTTTAATGTAAGGTGAAATATGTCTAACATTATCGAATCAATGGAAAGGCTGGTTAATGAATTATCCAAATTTCCTAGTTGTGGTAAAAAAACAGCACAACGTTATGCCTATTATTTAATTAAGGCAGATAATCAAGCAGTTGAAGCACTTCAAACGGCTATTACTGAAGCAAAAACTAAAATTCATTATTGTGCTAAATGTGGAAATTTTACCGATAAGGATTTGTGTGATAATTGTTCTAAGCCAAATGTTGACCCAATTATTTGTGTGGTAAAAGAACCTAAAGATGTATCGGCACTTGAAAAAGTGTTGCAATTTAACGGAACTTATCACGTGTTGCACGGCGTAATTAGTCCGCTTGAAAATAAAGGACCTAATGATATTAATTTAAAAAGTTTGTTAACTCGTGTTGGTGAAGAAAATATTAAAGAAGTTATTATTGCCACCAATCCAGATGTTGAGGGTGAGGCAACTGCTATGTATATAGCAAATCTTTTAAAGCCGTTAGGTGTTAAGGTTAGTCGTATTGCTCAAGGCGTGGCTATGGGTAGTGAACTTGAATTTGCTGACGCAATTACATTAGGTAAAGCAATTGAAAATCGTAGAGAAATGTAATTTATATTTATTAAAATAAAAAACCTATCAAATACTGATAGGTTTTAATTTTTTATTTAAGGTTTTGCTTTTCCATAAATGATACAATGTCACCAATGGTTGATAACTTCATAGCATCTTGGTCTGGGATCGTGATACCATATTCGTCTTCAAGCATCATCAACATTTCAACAATGTCAAGACTGTCTGCACCTAAATCTTCAATCAAACGAGATTTTAATGAGATATCTTCAACTTTTTTACCTAATTTGTTAGCAATCATTTTAATAATTTTATCTTTCATAATATTAC
>JAZSRW010000018.1:0-3783 GCA_045538675.1 Candidatus Onthoplasma sp.
GCCTCCGACTTATTAAATTAGTTTGTTTTTTTAATTAGTTTTAAGTATAATAATTATATAATATATTTGCGGTATGCAAATAGTATTTATCTGTTTATGATAAATATATGCCACTATTAATCTATTTGGTGGTAAAAGGAGATAATATGAAAAAAGAGCGTGTTAGAACAAAACGTGGATTTAAGGGGTTTGGAATATTTTTGTTGGGCTGGTTTATTGGTTTGATTTCTACACTTGGTGCATTGGTGGGTGTAGGTTTTTGGGCTTATACATCAATTAATATTAGAAAGATTGAAAAATGGACCAAGAACGATATAACAACTAACGAAAGCCTTGAAAAATTGACTATTAAAAAGGCGGTTGGAATTATACAAGGTATTACTAGCAATGGTTCTGATGCATATTCGATTAATAAACTGGAAGAAGATTTTGGTGTAAGGCTACTAGAAGATAGTATATACGGAATTAGTACCGATATATTAAAAAATGCACCTATAAAGGATCTTAAAGATGCATTAGACGACACTATCGATAGTATTACATTTAATAATGTATTAAGTTTTATGGATATTAGTCATGAAGAACTTGGATTATTAGATACTGTGCTTGAAAAGAATAAAGAGTATTATATATATAATGGCAAACTTTATTCGCAATACAAAGACAACGTGTATTCGGAAGAAGTTGGTTTTACGTATGAAATAAAAGATGATACTGTAGAGTTTTCTAATGGTTCGCACACTATATCAATAATTGATGGTGTTAGAGTTATTAAACCAAGACTTAGCGATATGCCTATTGGTATTGCTGTTACATCTATTAATGACGTTGTTGATGATCTTGAAATTTATCAAATTCTTGATTATGAACGTACAGGCACAGAAGGCAACTATAAATATTTTGATAATGATAAAGAGGTAAGTGCTGTGATGGCTAGTATTGCAGGATTTACTGTTGGCGAGTTATCTAGTCAAGATACATTTAACGATATTTATATGTATGAAGTGCTTGGATACAAGGACGAAGGTAATGGCGAGTTTAGTTATACTAATGACCAAAATGAAAAGTTTAAAGTTACAGGTGCAATGAAAGTTATTGCAGGCAAAACTTTTGGCGAAATTTCAGACCCAGATACGATCAATACTTTAAAGTTGTATGAAATAATGGGTTATTATAAAGTAGATGACGAGTATTATGAAGAGTTTGACGGAACAAACTATGACAAAAAAGTAACTGGCGTAATGAAAACTTTTGCTGGTAAAACCATTGAAGATTTGTCGGACTCTAATTTGATTGACGACTTGCAAGTTTGGGAAGTTATGGGTTATGATCGTATTGGCACTGAAGGTAATTATACTTATGAAGATAATGGTGCCGAAGTTACTGGTATTATGGAAACCCTTGCTGGTAAAACAATTGGACAATTAGGCGATGCTGGAATGTTTAATGATATAACTGTGGCTGACGCTATGGGATATTATGAACATAATGATAAGTACTATAAATCTTATGATAAAGATACTAATACTTATAGCGACGAAGTTACTGGTATTTATGCTCATATTGCAAGTGCTAAAGTGAGTGCTTTGTCTACACGTATTAATGAATTAACGGTTGGCGAAGTGTTGGATATGGAAAAAGAAGATACTAGCGGTGTGATTAAGGCTTTACATGGATTAAAAATTAATGAATTATCTAATAAAGATACAATAAATAATATTTATATTTGGCAAGTAATGGATTACACCGAAGTTTCAGGTGGCGGATATACTTATGTTGATAGTGAAGGCCAAACTCAAACAGTTAGCGGTGCTATGAGTGTGCTTGCGGGTAAAACTATAGGCGACCTTTCTAATCCTGATACAATTGGTAATTTAAAAGTTTACGAAGTGTTGGGATATTATGAAAATGGTGGCAAATATTATGCTACTTATAATGCTTCAACAGGAACATATAGTGACGAAGTAAGGGGTGCAATTAAAGCACTTGCAGGTAAATCAATTAGCGACTTAAATGACGAAACAAATGGTATCAATTCAATTACATTAGGCGAAATTTTGGATATTGATGGAACAAGTGTAGGCGTGATTAATGCGTTAAAGGGTGTTAAGTTAGGTGAACTTGAAAGCGAAATTAATGACTTAAAAATCTATCAAGTAATGGGCTATTACGAAAATGGTGGCAAGTATTACACTAATTATAATGAAGATACCAAAACTTATAGTGGCGAAGTAACTGGTATTATGGGTGCAATTGCTGGAAGTACAGTTAATGGTATTAGTGGCACTATCGACACTTTGACAGCGGTATCAGTATTGGGCGAAGATTGTGCATTACTAAATCTTTTTGAGGCGGATAAGGATACTATTTTAATTACCGAATTGTCAGATAAATTGGTTGAAGAAATTACTGCTGCGTCTGTAGAAGATTTGGTTAATAGCGGAATTATTGAACTTAGCGAAACTGAAAAAAGTGGAACTTATTACAATAAGATTAAAGGATATAAAATAAAAGATATTATTTTAGGTAACTTTAATATAGGTTAATTTAAAAAACACACTTGTAAATAATCAAGTGTGTTTTTGTGTGGAGATAAATGATGTTAATTTTAAATAAAGCTACGTTGATTGTTGTTGCAACAGCAATTATTGTTGTTTCCGCAACCGCAACTATTCCCAAACCAGTTGTTTCCGTTGCCAAGTCCTAACAATGCTAAAAGTAGTAATAACAAAATATTGGTATTGTTGGCAAGGTCGGTGTTGGTGGCTTGAGCAATTACGCCTATTAAAATTATTAACAAGATTAAAATTGTAAGACTCATAATTTCTCCTTTAAGTTTTACATAACTTAATACTTTTATTTATTCTAACTCAACAGATTTTGTGAAAAATATTAGCAGATTACAAAATAAAAAACAACCTATTAATTAGGTTATTTTTGTTTTAAAACTTATCAATTCGGCGTTGATGTTTTCCGCCAAGGAAATCGGTAGATATGAAAGTGTTAATAATGTTAGTTGCACGACGTTTGCAAACCATTCTTGCACCTAGGCACAATACGTTTGCATTGTTGTGCAGTCTTGCCATTTCGGCAGTTTGAGTGTCGCTAGCCAGTACTGCACGTATGCCTTTAGTGCGATTAGCAACCATACTTACACCAACACCACTACCGCAAATAAAAATACCACGATTGTTTACATCTTTTAGTACTTGCCTGGTGGCGGGTTTAATGATATCAGGATAATCATCATTTGCGTCATATTTGATTGCACCTGCGTCAACAAAATCGATATTACGCTTGGTAAAATAAGTTTTTAAATACTCTTTTAATTCGTAACCAGCGTGGTCACTTGCTAAAATAATCATATATAATCCTTTTAGGTTGATTTTTGGAGAAGGTATAAGTGTATGAACAAGCGTTCAAGGGCTTGGAAGATATAATCTTCGCACTCATACCCATTAAAATAATACCAAAAATATTTAATATTATCAACTGATTGTATCTAAAATTTGAAATATTTACAAAAAAATATAAAAATACCAATATTTTATAGTTAAAATTTATAGGTTTTATTGCTTTTTTGTTTTTATTATGTTATAATAACGTTGTATTGCACTAGGTGGGGAGTTAGCGGTGCCCTGTAACTTGCAATCCGCTATAGCGAGGCTGATGCGATATCTCGGGGCAAACTTGGTTGTGTTTGAGTATGTATTGTTTATGTTGAAGTTAGGGTCTTATTCAATAGTTACCTGTGAATCATGTCAGGGTAGGAATACAGCAGCA
>JAZSRW010000034.1:0-4541 GCA_045538675.1 Candidatus Onthoplasma sp.
GTATTATCTAATCTTTACGATTAATACCATAGCAAACGGTAATAGGGCTGGAAATTTTAATTTCCTTGGTTAAAAACTCGGCTTCCTCGCCATCTTGAGTAAATGGTTCGTTTGAGTGGTTTTCAATTTTAATTGTTTTACACTTTTGAATAATCACATTTTTATGTTTACGCACGCTATCAAGCCCAAACACAAACATCTTGGCAAGTGTTAGCAACGCCTTTAAATAACTTCGCTTTTTTTCAATCAAAATTATATCAATAAGTCCGTCATCAATGTCACGTTCCTTATTAATTCTAAAGCCCGCTGCCGACGCACTATTAAGCACCATTGCTATAATATATCTGCCATGATGACGTTCGCCGTCAATTTCTATAGTAAGTGGAAGGGTTCGCATACTAAACAATTGCTTTGCACCTGTAATAAAATATGCAAGTTTGCCTAATGTCCTTTTCATTGCTGTGCTGGTTTTAAAACTAGTGCTTACAAACATTCCACCAGCCAAGGTATAAACCATAAAATTGTTGCCTTCTTGCATTATATCGTACTTGATAGTTTCGCCACGCAAGATAACGTCAATTGCTTTATCCAACTTTTTAGGTATATTAAGCGTCCTACACACATCATTAACTGTACCATAAGGCAAAAATCCAAGTATTGGACGACCTTTACTAAGTTTTACACCATTAACTACATTATGTATACTGCCGTCGCCACCCGCTACTACTACATAATCATACTTTTCGGCACCTTTACGTGCTAGGTCAACCATATCTTCGGCACTCTTGCTTTGCACAGCTTCGCAAGGCGAAAATTTAGTAGAAAGGCGTTGCAAAATATAAGGCATAACTTCTTTAATTTTGCCTTTACGTGCATTTGGATTGTAAATTACAATTAATGACTTTTGTTGCATTTTCCTTTCCTTTAATTTATTTATAGATTTCTTCCAATGTTTCCAACATACGAAGAGTAATCTTTTTTTGTCTTAATATATCGTATTTGTGTAAAGGTTTGTCGGTGTAAACATATACCTTTTGTTGCACAATTTTTACATCATCAATAACTTCGCCAAGTTCGTTTTCGATTTTGTTAATATGTATTATAGCATTATTTTCAAATTTAGACAACACTTCTAGCGAAGAATTTACTGAAAATCTATTACGCATTTCCACCAAAGCCTTGCCGTCCTTAGTATCCTCTAGTACTATTGCTATAAAATCATAGTCACATTCAGGCATAGAAGTTTCTAAATTTTGTTTAGCACCACCAAAGAAAAATCCTGTGCTATATGTTCGATGGCTAGATTTATATACTTCATTAACAATTTCGCTAGGAACATCATAAGTGGTATGACTTTCCATATAATCTAGTGCTTTGCGATAAGCGTTTACTATGTTTGCCACATAATATTCGCTTTTCATACGACCTTCAACCTTGATACTAGCAATTCCCGCATCACGCAGTTTGTCAAGATGTTCAATCATACACATATCGTGCGAATTTAATATATATGTACCCTTATCGTCTTCCTCAATAGGATATTCGTCCTTTTTGTTGGTTTCACGTATAGTGTAATTCCAACGGCACGCTTGCACACACGCACCACGATTAGCGTCACGACCTGTCATAAATGTAGACAACAAGCATCTACCCGAATAACTGATACACATTGCACCATGGCCAAAACACTCTAGTTCAACATCGCTAGGAATTTCGCTACGTAATTTTTTAATTTCTTCCAAACTTAACTCACGGGCTAATATTATACGTTTAGCACCCATTTGAGCGTAAAATTTAGCGGTTTCACTATTGGTTACATTGGCTTGTGTAGAAATGTGAATATCCAAATTTGGTGCTACACGCTTAATTACTTGCATTACACCTAAATCTGCCACAATTACAGCGTCTACGCCCAAATTATCAAGACTTTTGATATAATCTTCAAGACCATCAAAATCGCTATCGTGCGGAATAATATTAATTGTTATATATATTTTTTTACCAGCATTATGAACGTATTCTACTGCCCATTTAAGTTCGTCTTCGTCAAAATTGCCAGCAAAAGTACGCAATCCAAATCTCTTTGATGCCAAATATACCGCATCAGCACCATAATGGATTGCTAATTTTAATTTTTCAGGATTGCCAACTGGGGCTAATAATTCCATAATTTTCTCCGTTTTGTCTTATTTTAATTTAGTCACTGCAATTCCGTCACCCATTTGATAGATATGTGTTTCAAGCATATCGTTATGTGTAACTTCGTCAACATATTGCCTTAAACCATTAACCATACTTCTACAAGATGATGGTGTTACAATTTCGCCTGTTGCCATACCGTGAAAGAAGATATTATCAGCAATAATTGCACCATTAGGGTTTAGCAATTCTAATAGTCTTGGCAAATAATTAATATATTGACCTTTAGGGCCATCAAGATATATCAAATCAAACTTTTTGTCGCATTCTTCTATATACCATTTAGCGTCAATAAGTCTTGCATCAATTTTGTTTAGCATATTAAATTTTGCAATATTATTTAACGCTTCACGATAATTAATTGTGTCAATTTCAAGTGTTGTAATGCTTTCAACACTATCACACATAGCCATATTGATACTGCCAAATGCTATAGCAGTACCAATTTCTAGTATTGTTTTAACATTATTTTGATTGATATAATCTACAATAAATTGCATTGTATCATCTTTTGTAATAGGAACATTATTTTGTTTTGCATATAGTTTTAAGGCTGTCAAACTCATTAGTTACTCTCCACAATAATAGGTATAATCATAGGTTTACGCTTTAACTTTTTGTTTAAATAGTTGGTTAATTGTTTACGTATTGCTTGTTTTAATGCTACATAGTCACGTGCTTTCAAGTCAATATCTTCACTTGAGTCAATAACTACATTTTTAGCGTCTTCTAGCCAAGATTGTGCTTCGCCCATATAGGTAAATCCACGTGAAACAATTTCAGGACGTGAAGCAAATTTACCAAGGTTAGGATTGATGTTTACAATAACAACACATAATCCATCTTCCGATAATTGCTTACGTTCTTTTAATACATTACTTTCCATTTCGCCTACGCCAGCACCATCAATAAGTCTGCTACCAAATGGAACAAATCCAGTATTCTTTAATGTACGTTCGCCAACTTCAACACGCATACCAAGTTGTGGTGTTAACACATTGTGTCGGTCCACACCCATACTTTCAGCAATAGCAGCGTGTGCCATTAAATGCTTTTGTTCGCCGTGAACTGGTATAAAGTATTTAGGTTTAACAAGGGCAAACATTGTTTTTAATTCTTCCTTGCAAGCGTGACCTGAAGCGTGCACTTGTTCTAGTTGATTATATATAACATTAGCACCTAATGTGATAAGTTTGTTAATAACATTATTAACCATTTTTTCGTTACCAGGAATAGGACTACTTGAGAAAATAATACAATCATTATCGCCTATTTCCAAGCCCTTAAATTCGCCATTAGCCATACGAGATAATGCACTCATAGGTTCGCCTTGGCTACCTGTTGAAATAATACACAATTCATCATCACGGAAATTGTTAAGTTTGTCAATATCTACAATATTTGATTTGTTAACTTTCATTTCGCCTACTTTGGTAGCAACATCTGTAACGTTAACCATACTTCGTCCTGTAAATGTAATCTTACGTCCGTGACGTTCGGCGATATTCATAATTTCTTGCAATCTGTGTACATTTGAAGCAAATGTTGCAATAATAATACGTTCTTTATTATGTTCATCAAATAAATCTTCAAAGGTGTTACTTACTGCTTTTTCGCTTAGCGAATAACCTGCACGTTCGGCATTTGTAGAATCTGCCATATATAATAATACGCCTTTATTTCCGTATTCGGCAAATCTATGAAAATCAATGCGGTCGCCGTGAACAGGAGTCAAATCTACCTTAAAGTCACCCGAATGAATTACAATACCTACAGGAGTTTTGATTGCCAAGCCATAAGAACCTGCAATTGAGTGGTTAACACCAATAAATTCTACTTCAAAACAGCCAATTTTAACCTTTTGACGAGGACGAACTACTTGAGTTTTGTATTGCACCTTTTTAAACTCGTCCATTTTCTTTTGAATCAGTCCACAAGTAAATGCACTAGCGTAAATAGGTGTTTTAATATCATTTAACACATAAGGCAATCCTCCAATATGGTCTTCGTGACCGTGAGTAATTACCATACCACGAATTTTGTCTTTATTTTCAAGCAAATATGTGATGTCTGGCACTACAAGGTCGATACCCAACAAACTTTCGTCTGGGAACATTACACCGCTATCTACAATCAATATATCGTTGCCGTATTCAAACACGGTCATATTTTTACCAACTTCACCAATACCACCTAGGAACATAACCTTTAGATTAGGCTTTTTGCTAGCATTACGTGAAGATTTAGTTTTAGATGATACTTCAACCACCTCATCATTTGCTTTGATAGATTTTTGTTTTGAATTTGATTTTGCTTGTGTTTTTTTATTAGCATTTGCTTTA
>JAZSRW010000155.1:0-6653 GCA_045538675.1 Candidatus Onthoplasma sp.
TTTTTACACAAGGAGATTTGGAATATTCTAGGACAACTGTAAAGAAAGGAAAAGAAGGCTTTGAACGTTTGTATAAATATAAAGGGAAATATTATGGAGAAATATATTATTGATTTATTTCAAAATATGAGTGGACTAACTATTGCGTTACTAACTGCTGGCGTAATGCTATGTATTGTTGAAGTGTTTGTGCCTAAAGTTGGTTTGGCAGGCTTGCTAGGTGTGGCTCTTACTGCTTGCGGGCTTAGTTCATATTATATTGATGGATTTAAAGGCAAGCAAGTTATTAGTTTGCTTTCGATTATAGCATTTGTACTTGCAATATTTATTATTATTGAATTAATACTTGAAAATAAAGGGATTATTAAAAACCCTGATAGATATAAATTTCGTACATATCAAGACCCAGTTGACGACTTGAAAGGCTTGATTGGTAAGATGGGTAAAGCGGTTACTAATATTGATTTAGGTGGGACTATTGAAGTTGAGGGTAAATTATATTATGCTATAAGTGATAATGCTTTGGCTAAAGGTTCAATAGTTGAGATTATAGGGGTAAAAAACAATAGTTTGATTGTTAGGTAAGGAGTAGATTATGATTTTAAATAGTTTATTAGCAATGGCTTTTTATTGGTGGATAATAATTGCGTTTGTAGCGGTTTTATTAACTGCTTTAATCGTTGTTATATTTGTTTTAGTACCTATGCATACTTGGTTTAGGGCGTTGATGTCTGGTGCTCATATCAGTATGTTTAGACTTGTAGGTATGAAACTGCGTAAGGTTGATTACAAAAAGATTGTTAATCAATACATATTAGCACGTAAAGCCGGTATCAAGATTTATGATAGCGAAATTGAAACACATATGATGGCGGGTGGTAACGTTGAAAATGTAATAGACGCACTTATTGCAGCACATAGTGCAAAGTTGGATTTAACTATTGAGCAAGCAATGGCTATTGACCTTGCTGGTCGTGATGTTATGCTTGCAGTGCAAACAAGTGTTAAACCTAGAGTTATTAAAACTGATCGTATTTCAGCAATTGCAAAGGACGGTATCGAAGTTAAAGTTATAGCACAAGTTACCATCAAGGCAAAACTAGATCGTATCATTGGTGGGGCTGATGAAGCAACCATTTTGGCTCGTGTTGGCGAAAGTGTGGTTGCTAGTGTTGGACAAGGACCTACACATAGTGCAATTATGGCTAACCCTTCAATTATTTCAAAGGGTATGAATCCTAGGGATATTGAAAAAGGTTCTGCTTTTGAAATTATGTCAATAGATATTTGTGATATAGATGTT
Source organism: Candidatus Onthoplasma sp. (assembly GCA_045538675.1). GTDB lineage: Bacteria > Bacillota > Clostridia > Christensenellales > UBA1242 > Onthoplasma. The sequence continues at coordinate 1,304 of JAZSRW010000155.1, forward strand.
GGTGAAAATGTTGGTGCAAAACTTCGTATTGATGAAGCCGATGCTAAAAAGCGTATTTCTCAAGCAGCCGCTGAAGAACGTAAAGCCCAAGCAATTGCTCACGAGCAAGAAATGAAAGCCAAAACTCAAGAAATGAAAGCAGTTGTATTGGCTGCCGAATCTAAGGTTCACGAAGCAATGGCTGAAGCATTGAAAAAGGGCAAAGTCGGCGTTATGGATTACTATAAAATGCAAAATGTTCAAGCAGATACTAATATGCGTAATTCATTTAGCAATAATAAAGAAAATAAGCCAGATAGACCAGAACGTCCAGACCATCGTGGCGGTATGATGTAGGTTTGATATGCTTAAATGGATTTTGTTAGTTGTGGGTATAGTAATTTCTACGATTTTTGTTATAGCACTTATTAAATTTATGTTAAAAGCCGAAAAAGATAGTAAAAATATTACCACTGAAGATGTGGTGGGCAAACCCAAAGAGTATGAGCCAGAAGATAACAATAATGCACCAGTAAGCGTACACTCGGCAAGTGCTGCTATTCCTGTTACGGATATGAGCAAAAAGGATGAGCAAGACTTTGTTAATGATATTATGGCAGATTTTGATGGACCTAGCGGGTTTGTTGATGATATTGATGATGAGTTTGCTGATTTCAGCGATTTTGCACATAAATCCAAAGGCATACGTCGTCCACAAATTGATTTTGACTTAGATGGCGATATGGCTGATGAATATATACCTTCTTCGCCAGACTTTAACTATTTGCCTAGACGTAGACAATCTAAAAAACAACCAATTGATAAGGCATTAAATAATTTGCCAACGGAATTAAAAGTGCTTATGTTAAGCGATATATTTGATAGAAAATTTTTTGATTAGGAGATAATTTATGACATTTGAACAATATAAACAAGGATTAAAAGAAGTAGCAAAAAATAATGATGAACTAGATATAAAATTATATAATGCTAATGTAAATGATGAATGCGACTTTAAAGTTAGTGTTGGTGATTTGATTAGTAATATGCAAAATATTTTTAAAAATACAACTTGTAAAGTAGGTGCAACAATTACTTTAAGTCCTGGTTTTTCTAATAACAAATTAGGTGAGACTTTATTTGGCGTTGTTTCAGTTGCAATTACATATGATTCACAAGATTTCTACAAACCTATTGTTGAAGAATATGCAAGATTTAAGGTGGACCACAATACACAACTTACTGATGGCTCTAATTTAAAGATGAATACATATATTCAAAGAGATTATGGTAGAGTTCGTCTTCACTTAATGCCAGATACTAATATTAATGACTTGATTGTAAAATTAGATTTAACTGAAAAATATATGACTTATCCTGCGTTTTTAAAGGCTTTACTTAAGTGCAACATAATTGAAAACGAACAAGCACTTACTAAATAAGGAGAAAAATTATGATAACATTTGATGAATATATTGAGGGATTAACTGAATTACAAGAGGAATATGCTGAAAAAATTAGTAATGCAAAACAAACTTCTTTGATACTAGATAGAATTATTGAAAATGCTCAAAAGGAAAAGGAGCAATTATACAAAGATTTAGATAAACAACGTAAAAACATTGATGAATATAAAAAGAAGTCAAATAATCAAAATGAGTTTATAGTTAAAGTTGATGATTTAAGAAAAGCACTAGCAAGGGTATATGGAGTTAAACTTAGAGATGTTAGTATTGACAGTCATTTGTGGACTAAAGGAGACAATATATTACATGGATATGTAAGTATTAATGTAAAGTATGATGATGTTATGTGTTATGAACCTAATAAGCTAACTCAAACTTATTGTATTGGAATTGATGAAAATACCGAATTTACTGATGGTTCAAAACTTGTAGACAACTTATGTCTTGAAGAAATTTCTATGGCAAGAATTGACTACGATTTAGCAAATGGGAAAAAAGCTAAAGACTTGCAGGTTGCTATTAGTTTAACAAATGGATATATGGATGATAAAGAGTTTGTCGAGGCTTTAAGAATTTGCTTTAAAAAGCTACAAAATCAAACTTCAACACTTACTAAATAATACAATTAAAATACTAAACTTTAGGTTTGGTATTTTTTTTGTATATATTTAATATATTTAAGTATGTTATTAGATGAATTAGATAATTACATTACTCAAGAATTAGGTATTACCTTAAAAGAATATCGCTATATCAATATTGGTGGCAAAATGGTGTATGTTGAAGGTCAAAATGGAATATTAAATTTGACACGTGACGAAATTAGTTTTAAGTTTCGTAAAAAAACTTGCACAATTAAAGGAAGCGACCTTTATATTAAATATTATGATAACTCTACCGCTGTTGTATGTGGCAGTATTGTTAGTGTGGCGGTGCTATGAAACTACTAGTGCAAGTACGAGTGGTAGGATATAATCTTGACCAACTAATCAACAAAATTCAAAACAACAATATAACAATTTATAACATTAAACGTGTTGAAAACAATGTTATGTTTTTTACTATAAAATTAAAGCAATACAAACGACTTAAGCCTATACTTAAAAACTATGAATATCAAAGTAAATATCTAGGAATTGCAAACTTTAAAACGTGGTTAAAAAGAAATGTTGCAATATTACTGGTTTTGCCATTTGCATTTGGTTTGATGATGTTTTCAACTAATATTACTTGGAATATAAAGGTTTATGGTGCTGATACTGAATTAAAGCAATCAGTTGTAGATATACTTAAAGTTAACAATATATCAAAGGGAAAAATTTTGCCTAAAGATAATAAATTTATTGAAAAAATATTAACCGAGCAATTACCTAATGTGGCACAAGTTAGTTGTATGCTTAGGGGGACTACGATAGTTATTAATATTAGCAAAAAGTTAGTGTATGTACCTGAAACGTATGAACCTATAAAAGCGTCATTTAGTGGCATAATTACAAGTTTTTCACTTATTTCAGGCACGTTGGCGGTAAATGTGGGTGACTTTGTCAATGTTGGTGATATTTTGGTTTATCCATTTAGTTTGGATAAGGATTTAAATCAAGTAAGTGTTCAACCAATTGCCGAAATTAAAGCAAAAGTATATATAGTTGGTTCTAGTAAATTAAGTGCAACCGAAACGGTATTGGCTCGTACTGGTAAAAGTTATACAACATCTAGTATAACGCTACTTAATAAAAAATTATTTTCAAAAAAATCATCAAAACCATTTGCACTTTATGAAAGTTACGTGTATAATGAAAATATAAGTAGTGTGTTACCACTTAAGCGTGTAAAGGTAACGTATTACCAACTTGATTATATGCTAGTTAATTACGATTTGGTGGCGGAGAAAGGTCGAATAGAACAAGAGAGTGTTGACTTGGCATACCTTAATCTTCCTACAAATAGCGAGATTTTGGACGAAAAAACTACAAGTCTTGTGATTAACGATACGCTATATTCAACTACTACTTTAACAATATCTACAATTATTTCATAACACTAGGAGAAAAATATGCTTAATGTTTATTCAAAGATACGCACGTTTGACAATGCAATAATAAAGGATTTGGAAGAAGTTATTAAAACTGCTTTCAAAGTACTTGGACAACCTGTTAAAAATGTTAAATATAACCTTTATATTGTGTCAAAGGCGTTTATCCATGACCTTAATTTAACTGCTCGTGGTGTAGACAGGGCAACAGATGTATTAAGTTTTCCAACTACTTCTATTTTGGCTGGCGAAGTGCTAGATTTGGATAAGTTTAAGTTAGATATTGACCCTATGGATAATAGTTTGCTAGTGGGCGAGATATTTATTTGTAACGAAGTAGCTAAACGTCAAGCGGTTAAATATAATCATAGTTATAGACGTGAATTTTGCTTTTTGTTCCTACACGGAGTGCTACATTGCTTAGGATATGATCATATAGATGAAAGCGATCGTATAGTTATGGAAGAAATGCAAACTAAAATATTAAATAAATGTAAAATTACAAGAGATTAAAGTAAGGGAATATATAAATGGAATTTAAATGCGGATATGTAACAATAATAGGAAATACCAACGTGGGTAAAAGTACACTTATCAATCGTATTGTTGGTGAAAAGGTGGCAATTGTTTCGCCAAAGGCTCAAACATCTAGGGATAACACTATTGGTATTTATAACGACGATAACAGTCAAATAATATTTATTGACACACCAGGTTATCACAAAACCGAACATAAGTTAGATGAGTATATGCAAGAAAATATTGATAATGCAATCAATAGTGATGTTAATGTACTTATATACGTAATTGATGGCAAAAAGCCTTTAATTGAACAATACGAAAAATTGGCAAACAAGGGTGACAAACGTAGTAAAAAGATACTAGTAATCAATAAGATTGATGAAACTACTTTTGAAAAATTGTATCCACAACTTGCTCGCCTTAATGAGATTGCTAAAGTGGACGAAATTTTGCCTCTTTCAGCACTTAAAGGCAAAAATGTAGACGTGCTTATCGATATGATTAAAAAGTATTTGCCAACGTTTGACTATGAAATGCGATATTACCCAGTAGAGCAATTTACTGACAAAAATGTTCGATTTTTGTCAAGTGAAATCATACGTGAAAAAGTTTTGCTATTATATAATGAGGAGATACCTCACGGCGTAGCGGTTCAAATTACTAGTTTTGATGAAAACGATGAAGTGATTAAGATTAGTGCAGATATTTATTGTGAGAAAGAATCTCACAAGATGATACTTATTGGTAAGCAGGGTGAAGCAATTAAGAAGTTGTCAACCATTTCACGTATTGCTATTGAAAAAATGCTTGACGCACGCGTGTATTTAGACTTATTTGTAAAAGTAAAACCAAATTGGCGAATTGATAATTTGATGTTGACTGAATTTGGATATACAAATAAAGATTAAATTAAGTAAAATTTAGTGAATATATTAAGATTAAAATCATATACTAAAATAGGAGGGGATAATATGAATAAAGCAAATGGTGTGACTGAAGTACAATACAACGCATTAGTGTATGCAATTACTCATCTTGACGGATACAGGAGGGGTAAATCTAGCCTGCAACAATATTATTTTCCTATTAGAAGTTTAAGCGAAGCAATTAATAATACTAATAACTTGTATAATGAAGAGTTTGAGCAAGAAGATATATTTACTCGTTAGTTTTAAATTTTATGTATTAATAAAAAGGATAAAATGGATACAAAAGTAAAGGGAATAATTTTAAGCACCAAAGATTATCTTGAGGCAGATAAAATTGCCTCAATTTTTTCGTATGAACAAGGTGTAATAGGTGCAAAATTCGTGGGGGTGAAAAAGGAAAAGGCTAAATTAAAATCTTTGGC
>JAZSRW010000030.1:0-10910 GCA_045538675.1 Candidatus Onthoplasma sp.
TGGCTACGATCCGACTTTTCTTTAGAGTTAATATTTAAGTTGGTATCACTTGAGCCTATTATTTTATCATAAAGTTCTTTTTGTATGCGAAGATAAGAACGCCCAACTAATTTAAATGTATTACGATAGTTAAAGTCCCAACAAAACATACGCAATACAAGTATGCTAAAGGCTATAATGAGATTTGCAATAGCGTATTCCCAATTACCCGCACTTACACAAGTGGTAACTTTAGCTAAATAATATGATTCAAACACTAAACATATGCTTGGTATTGTAACTGATATAAATTGTAAAATCCAATATTTTTTACTGGGCTTTGCTAATCTATACCATTGTTTAAATATTTGTATGTATTGACTCATAAATTTTTCCCCTTTGTATAAACAAGATTACTCAATGTTATTTCTAATTAATCCAACAACTCTGCCTAATATTGTAACTTTTTCAAGATAGATAGGAGAGTATTCAGGATTATTAAATTTTAACTTAAATAAATTATATTCTCTATGTAAATATCCTATCATATAATTACTTTCCACCAAAGCCACAACCATTTCGCCATTTCCGCCAGCATTTTGACGGCTGACAACTACCATATCGCCTTTAAGGATTGATGAATTTTTCATAGCATTGTTTTTTACAGGTACTACAAACATATCTAATCCTTTAAAAACAGAACCAGAAATGGTAAATCTATCACTAATATTATGTTCACTCATTAAAGGTTTGCCTTCATTTATATTTGTAATATATGGCATAGTAATAATACCTGAATTACTAAATTTAGTAGATATATTTTCAATCAGTTGAATAGAACGATTTTTATAACTTCCTTTAACTATTTTATTGCATTCTTCTAGTTTACGTAAATAATATGCTACTGTTGATGTAGATTTTACGTCTATTGCATCAGCAATTTCTCTGATAGTAGGGGGATATTCTTTTTTTGTTATATACTCTTTAATAAACTCATAAGCCTTGTCAATTTTTCGCATTAATTTCTCCTAAATAGAACAAAATAAAGCAATTAAAATCTATATTTTGTCAATATTGTATAAGAATTATAGCACTATTGTAGAAACTTGTCAAACATTTGTTCTAGTCTTTTTCAGTTTGTTTATATAATTTTACTTTATCAGCAACTTCTTTTCTAATAGATTCGCTAACAGCAGCATAGTATTTTTTGGTAGTATTAACATCTTTATGACCTAAAACTTCCGCCACCACTGATATATCTTTTGTTTCATGATATAGGTTAGTACCATAAGTACTACGAAGTTTGTGTGGACTTATCTTTTTTAATGGGGCAGAAATGCGGGCGTATTTTTTAACCAAATTTTCAACCGAACGCACACCCATACGTTTGCCTTGAATACTAATCCATAATGCTTTTTCGCTTTCAGGCAATTTAAAGGTATCTCGTAATTCTAAATATTTAACCAAAGCGTCTTTAATTTCGTCCGAAAAATATAAGATGGCTTGATTTCCACCTTTACGAGTAACCTTAAAACTATTATATTTAAAATCAATATCATCAACATTTAATCCAACTAATTCGCTTACACGAATACCGGTTCCAAGCAGTAGGGTAAGCATAGCATTGTCACGAGGAATAAAGCGTTCGTTGTACTTTTGTTGATGATTGCTAAAACCATCTAAAGTTTCGCTAGTTTTTAAAAGATATTCAACTTCATCTGTTTCAAGTTTGATAATATCTTTTTTGATAATTTTAGGCATTTTTACCTTGGTTACAACGTTAGAATTAACAAAATCTTTATCGAACATAAATTGGAAAAAAGATCTAACGCTTGATAGTTTACGTGCTAATCCTCGATCAGCATTACTACGAATAACACCTTCTTCATTATCATAACTAATTAAATAAGCCACAAAGCGTTCAATCATAAGGCTATCAATCTTATTCAAATCTTCAATTTGGATATCCTTAATAGATTTTCCTATAAACATTCGTTCAAAATTGGTTAAATATGTAAAGAAAATTTTAAGGTCCCTAGCATAATTTAAACGTGTTAATGGGGTAGTGCGTGAGGCAATGCCTACAAAATAAATGTTGCAACAAGTTGGCAACTCATCTAACAATAAATTTAATTGTCGTAAATTTTTACGATTTCTATCTAAAAAATAATTTTCACTCATACTATGATTATAACATAACTATTCGCAAAATCAAAACAAATAAATAAAATTTTTATAAAAATATTATTGTTGCTTGCCAAACGTAATATAAAGTGCTATACTAAAGGTAGGAGAAATATATATGATTGATATTAACATAATTAGAAAAAATCCAGAATTAGTAAAAAATAACATTAAAAAGAAGTATCAAGACCATAAATTACCTTTGGTTGATGAAATTTTGATGCTTGATACAAAGGTGCGTGACTTACGTACTGAATGTGACAATTTGCGTGCTAGCCGTAATAGCAAAAGTACTGAAATTGGTGCTTTGATGCGTGCTAAACAAATTGAAGAAGCCAATGCTAAAAAGCAAGAAGTGGTGGAAATTAATGCTCGTATAGTAGAATTAGAAGCAGTTGTTGATGAATTAAGTGCTAAACTTAAAAAGAATATGATGGCTATACCAAATATTATTGATGACAGCGTTCCGGTTGGTAAAGATGATAGTGAAAACGTTGAAGTTAAACGTTATGGCGAGCCTAAAGTTCCAAACTATGAAATACCTTATAATGCCGATATTTTTGAACGTGTAGGGGGGTTGGATAAGGATAGTGCAGGACGTACTAGTGGTGCAGGTTTTTATTATTTGATGGGCGATATTGCTCGTTTACACGAGGCTATGATTGCTTATGGGCGTGATTATATGATAGATAAGGGCTTTACCTATTGTATTCCACCATTTATGATTCGTAGCGACGTTGTTACAGGCGTTATGAGTTTTGAAGAAATGGACGCTATGATGTACAAGATTGAAAATGAAGACTTATATTTAATTGGTACTAGCGAGCATAGTATGATAGGTCGTTTTAAAGACCAAATCGTAAAGGAAAGTGAACTTCCTATAACAATGACCTCATATTCACCTTGTTTTAGAAAGGAAATCGGCTCTCACGGCATTGATGAACGTGGCGTGTATCGTGTGCATCAATTTGAAAAGCAAGAAATGATTGTTTTATGTAAACCAGAAGAAAGTATGGATTGGTACAACAAGATGTGGAAATATTCAGTTGAAATATTTAATAATATGAATGTGCCAGTTCGTCAACTTGATTGTTGTTCAGGTGATTTGGCTGACCTTAAAGTTAAGTCTTGTGATATTGAAGCGTGGAGCCCACGTCAACAAAAATACTTTGAAGTATGTTCTTGTTCAACTTTAGGCGATGCTCAAGCTCGTAGACTTAATATCCGTACAAAGGGCGAAAATGGAACTTATTTAGTTCATACATTAAATAATACAGTTGTTGCCAGTCCTAGAGGTTTGATTGCTTTGGTTGAAAACAATTATAATGAAGACGGCTCAATTACCGTGCCAGAAGTTTTACGTCCTTATATGGGTGGAAAAGATAAGATTTTGCCAAAGGCAACTAAATAATCTGTATTTAATATTTTTAATACACAATATATTGTCATAAACAGTCTAAACTAACAAATTTGGTTTAGATTGTTTTTTATTATAAGAATATCAAAAATCTAAAATGCTCTGAGAGCCGAGATGTGTTTTTGAGTTAAGGATTTGGTCGACTAAATTTTAGTTCAAATATAACGTCATTGAAGAATTTTGATAATTAATCAATTTTTTATAACCGATATTCATAAAACTTATCAATTAATAAAAATCATTATAAAGGATACATCATAAGACCTTATAAAATTTATATAAAAAACATAGTTAATGAAATTTTGATAATTTTGCCAATATCAGTCAAATATCATAAAGTTATGTATTTGAGGGCCAAAAACTATTAAGTATTCGCAAAATCTGTATTTTACGAATAGTTTTGTATATTCCATTTTAAACCCTACTATCCCCTACCTTTTATAGGTCATAGTTTTTAACATAGTTTTCTAGTATTTCTCTAATAAAACTAGTGTATCTTTTACCCTTTTTTGCAGCAATTTCTATTAATCTATCTTGTGTTTTTGTAGTTACTCTTGCAGCAATTTGAGTCATAGGCTCTACTTTTGGTAATTCCTTATTCGTTGATTTGCTCAATTTTTTCACCTCCTTTTGTTTAACATTTGTTATACGTTTTAATAATAATTCATTTGTTTAACATTTGTCAAACGATTTTTACAAATTTTTTAATTTTTTTTAAATATTCTTAAAAATTCAATACAGACGCCAAGATTTGCCCCCGTTCACAACGGGTGCGGTACAGCTGCATAAGCTGTATATACCCCTAACAAATACAGCGAGCTAATCATACCAGGAATATAGGTTCGTTACCCTACGCTAACCCTATAAACACCTTTCTCGTTATTAACCCATTAATCTACGAAAGATAAAACCATACACTTTATTTAGCCGTTAGGCGAAGAAACACTTAAAAAATAAGGAAGCAATAATCACTTCCTTATTTTTAATAATCTATTTTTAATTTCAACCTTGCTTTCCTGGTTTTCTATATATTCCCATTTAGGAATATCTGTCTTATCTAGAATACTATCCCACATTTTATCTTGTTTAATCTTACGTTCTTTCTTTAATTGCTCGAACCTGTCTTCACATTCTTTTTCCATTAACTTATCAAAGTATCTACTTTTTACTTTACGTAGTCCTTTTTTAGTTACTGCATACATAGGTTTATCCTGGAAGAACTTTTCTTTGTTGTCTTCGAAGAACTCCGCAGCTATACCTGGTCTCCTACTCATACAGGTATACTCTGGAACTTGTCCTCTTAACTCGTAGTGTTCCTTACTTCCTTTACCCTTGTACTTTTTGGTTACATAACCTGCAACATATCGACAAGTTTCAAAATTAACTTCGTTAAGGTCCACAAAGCCCTTACCCCATAACTTATCCATTGTTTTGCTTTTGAAAAGCATATTCTTTTCATTACTCCACTCACATTTCGATATTTTATAGGGTCGCATATCCTCAACTTTCAAATTAAACAATATCACGTGATAATGTGGTCTTCCACGTTCTTCACCATACTCACCACATAAGAAAAACCTTATAGTTTGTCCTTTATAGTGTTTTCTTAACCTCTTCATAAAGTCCTGGTGGTCTTTCTTACGTAGTGTTACGGTTTCATATACTTCACCTGTGTTAGGGTCAATACCTTGACTTTTTGGTACATTTTCATCATTATAAGTCAGCGTCAGCATAACATTATCTTTATACTTTTGTGCTTCCTTAACACAACGAAAAGCCCATTCTTTAGCAGAATTTAGTCTGCATTCCATACATTGTCCACAAGGTGTTCTATCAACTCTCCAGTATTCTGGGTGTTTGAGATATTCAGCAACTCCACCACGTCCGTCAATAAAAGTTACTTTAGGTTTGGCGGAGTTTTTCATATCCATATGTATTCTAGACTCGATACGATAACGTTCTCTAGTACACATATTATCTCCTTTAGGCATTTCCAACCTGCGTATACACGCGTACGCACGTACGCACGCAGGCGGCACGCACGCACGCCTTGTTCTTAATTGTGCCGACTGACACCATTTAAGTGTCAGTTTGGATTAAAAATTAAATTTTAACTTTATCTAAATCACTGAAGAACTCTTTATTTAATTTAGAGCTTGCTTTTGTGATTTGATGTAAATTAACGTCGTTCGACTTATTCTTATCATAGTTAAATGCTGCTGCAAGGTTTGCTGCACTATTAATCATATTAACAGCTATATTTGAACTACCAGTAGCGTGAGCTGCAGCACCATTTGGTGTAGAAGCTCCACCTGCACCACCGCCAAAAGCCATAGCTGGGTTGATACCTGCTTTTTCCATATCAGATACACTTCTTTGTACTGAAGTATTAGACATTTGAGTTTCCCAGTCACGTTGTTTTTGTGCTTCTGCTGCACTAAACTTACGATTTTTTTGGTTTTCCCACATATTAACACCAGTACCTACAGCACTTGCTATACCTCCAGCAATTAAGCTTCCAAGTAATAAACTCATAATTACCTCCTAGTGATGATCAATAAAGCCAGGAATACTATGTGGTGGTAATGTACGAACGTCAGTTTCGTCAAAATAGAAGTCAAAATAGAATTGATTTGCTACATCAGATGTAACAGTCAATGTTCTATCAATAGCAGTTCCATTTTCAACTATCCAATCTTCGTTATTAATTGGCAAACTAGCATAGTCATCAGCATAATGCCAGTTATCGAATGAATTAGTAGCATTAGAACGGAATTGTCCTGACACTCTGTTTTGTTCATAACGATATTCAGCACCATATTCTTGATAGCCAAATACTTCATCATCTGCAGAAGTACCTTGTGCGAAGATTTCATAGTTGTATACAGGTTGTTCACCTAAGTTTTGGAATTCTGGCATATAGTAATCTTCCATATTCTTACGTGTAAACATTTTATGTAAACCTTGTTGATATGTTCTTTGATGTCTTACATATACAAAGCCCATTAGAATACCGTGTTCTTCAAATCCTTTTTGGAATATAAAGCTATTATCGAATGTGTTACTAAAACCGGCAATTTGTCCTAGAGGACTTGTACTATCAGTACTTGAAGTTTGTACAACCATTTCAATATTTAATGGAATTCGTTTACCGCCTAGATACTCTGGACGTTGTAGTGTTGCGTCACTTGGTGTAACGTTCCAACGATTTTTCAATATTTCGACATATCTAGTTCCACTTCTAGCATTAGCTTCTAACACTTTTTGTAATTGGAATGCTTGTCTTAATAAATTAACAGTTATTGCTGTTGTCTGGTCTAATTTTGCAACCATACCAGATTTTTCAGGGTCAGTTGTTAAGCCTAAAATTGTATTATTTGTACTGTTTCCCCAACTTGTTATACTATCTCCTACTTTATTATTTGTGCTGTTACCAATTACAAGTAAACCGGATGTGTTATTACTTGTTGTATTACCTAATCTGAAAGTATTTCCAGAACCATTAATTATACCCATACCTTCTCCAGTACCAATAACTGGAGCATAGTCACCTAAAGGAAGTGTTACAGGTTCACCTGCTTGTGGTTGTAATAACGTACTAGTAAAATAGTCGTGTATTTTAGCAACTTTTAAGCATTTTCCATACTTTATAGGGTCAGTAACATAGTTGTTACCATTACTACCAGTAATATTGCTATCATTTGTAACAAAGTCAGTGAAATCTTGCCTATTTTGGTCACGATACCATTCGTTCCAGATTAAACTATAAGCACGTCCATATAAAGCATTAACTTTAATATTACTAACTTTTGTAGGGAAGCCTAAATAGTCAGCAATAGTATTTTCACCCCAACCACCACTAGGTGCAGTAACTTGAGGTATAGTATATTGTGGTTGTGTTTGGTGAGGTCCTACAGTCTTTTCACCTTGGAATGCTTTCCAGTGATCCCATAATAGCCTATTTGGTACAAAGTAAAATGCTACATCAGCAAAAGCTATATCCATAGTTTGGAAGTTAGGTGTAGTCATTTTAATTAATGAACGTAAGTCCATTGTTATAATATCTCCAGGTAAAATTTCCTTACGATAAATAGGGATTAAATCACCAGTATTACCAGTAGTTTTATGGTTATGAGGGCATTTGAATTTAGTTCTAATATTGCTTAATACCCCATTTTCTGCAAAGTTATATATCATTATTCACTTACCTCCGTTTTAGTAGTAGTTGTTTCAGCTTGTTTTTGAGCTGTTAAATTTGCTATCATTTCATTTTGTCTTTGCATAGTAGCTAAAATATCTTGATATGTTGGCATTTGTTTTTGAACGTGTTGAGATTTTAACTCGTTATTTAACATTTCTACAACTTGTCCATTTTCACTACCTGCTATAAATTGCTTAAAGTCATTGTTGAACTTTTGCTTAATTTCTGTACTTTGTCTATCGAATATAGCCTTAGCATTATCAATTACAGCCATAGTTTCGATTAAGTTCTCTGGTAGATTAGTCATATCAACAATTTTGCTTTCGTCAAGTTTTAAATTATCTTTCAAAGCTAATTGCATATTATACTTTTTGAATAAATTACTGATTTTAGTTTCTTCAGCATATTCTTGTATCTTGTCATAAATATCAACTGGTACATCTTCACGAAGAATACGTTCTCCAGTTTTCTTGTCTATATCTTCCACATATACTTTTTGTTCACGCTTATCAAACTTTTCAGCCATACGTGGACTTCTATTATAAGGTGTATAAAATTTTGCCATACTATTACTCCTCTACAATAGGTTCATCACCTACTAGCTTTGGTTGTGGTATGCTACCATATTTAACTACATAAGTAGAACCAGCTTCAATAAATTCATTACAAGGTGTGATTTCCATAGTATTAGTATCGAACTCACCTATTTTGTATTGTCTTAAGTCATTAAGTGGTATATTTTGAGGATTTCCCTCTTGTAAGATAATTCTTACACTATTTTCGAACGCACGTTTCGCAACGTTCACATTTTCATATAACGAGATACCGCCATTGCAGTTTTCAGCCACTGTATCTCTAATTGTAACCATAATTAGTTTCATAAAATCTCCTTAAAATCAATTTATTTGCCCATTCTAGGCATTTTAACACTTTTTTCGACTAATTAGTCGACTAACTCTAAAACCTCGTCTTTTTGCAACGATTTTGTGCTTTTAACGATAATAACCTTGTCCGAGTTGTTTACAAGGTCCATAATTAGATGTAAAACCATAAAAGGTTTAATATTATTAATTACTTGTTTCCCCTCATCAGTAAATATCACGATATGAGCAAACATTACATTCTAATCCCACCACGCATATTCATAACAGTCACGTTCTTTTTATCCATACGTTCAGCTGTTTTTCTAAACACGCGTGCATTTTTCTTTTTATTTTTCAATACTTGTGCTTTTGCCATCTTGTTCTCCTTTCTCTATTAAATACATTTTTGTTAAAACTTGTCCAAAATTAATAAACTCATCCATTGTGCCATCATATTTTTTGTTTAGAATCCATTTTTCTAATTGATTCCATTTGTAACGATAACTTTCTTCGATTCTACAATTTAAGCATTTACATGTTGGATTTACTAATTTATCTAAAACTTTATATGCTTCCCATAATTTACGCTCATCATCACGGGTAACAAAATTTTCCTTCTTGCCCATTACTCCTCCACTTTATTAGTTAAATCACTAATTTCGATTTTGTTCTTTTTACATTGTTTATCGACATATTTTTGTACTTTTGTATTAACTTTTGCTACTTTATCAGCGAATTCTTCTATTTTGTATTCTTTATTTTTTCGCCTGTTAGCAACTGCTGCTAATATTATTGCTATTGCATCTATTACTGCTCCAGCAATTATATACCATAATTCGGTCGTCATTGTGTACTACCCTCCTCTACACACTCTATATTTTGTAATTTATTTGTATGACAAATGTACGACAAATCTGTATTTTACGAATAGATTGATATATTCCAAATTAATCCCTCACTTCGATAGATTTATTATCGTACGTGTATTTTTATAATGTAACATCATTTACTTCCCTACCTTTATATCGTTATTGATGATAAATTTTTAATTAAGATTGATATTTTATTTGACAATAAGTTACAATATTTTATATAATTATAAAATAAAAGGGGTTATGTATGAAAACAACTGATTTAATTCCTGTAATCTTATATCAACTAGTAAATGGTGATAGATATGGATATGAGATTGTTAAACAAATTGAAGATAGTACTAATGGCGGGATTGTTATTAAGCAACCCACCCTTTATAGCGTGTTAAAAAAGTTAGAACAAGGTAGATTTATTACATCTTACTGGAAAGATAGTGAAATTGGTGGAAAACGTCATTATTATAAACTAACCGATAATGGTAAGGCACAGTTAGACACCTACCCTGCTTACGAACAATTGATTAAAGATATTATGGAAGAAGATGTAATTGGTGTTGTTTCTAGTAAACCTACAGTTCAAACGGAACAAAGACCACTAGAAACACTAAATTCCATATCAAATAGTGAAGAAAATCAATCATTAGAAATCCTAAATGACGTTTCGGATTCTATTAAAGATGATAATACTATATCTCCTACCCCTATTGATATTACTAAACCTATTGCTATTAATGAAAATACTATATCTATTGATAATGATGTAAAAGAAGATTCAGAGAACACTGCTTCTTTAGGCTTAAATTTGCCTAAATTTAGTGTAGAAATTGAGCAACCTAACCCAACCAAAATGGAATCAGACACACCTACATCTACCACTAGTATATTTGATGCTATTGAATATAGCGAAAGTGATGAAACAATATCAAACAATAATCAAATAGAAGATATGACAACTATTAAAGATAATACTAATTTGCCAAAATTAGATGAATATAAAGCGGACGTTAATATTGAACCATCACCTAAACAAAATGCAAACAAGTTTAATATTAAACCAAGTAAAGAACTGGCGGAAGAGGTAAAACATCAACCTAAAAATCCAGACACCTCACCTATTCCAGTTGTAGAAGAAGTTAAGTTTTTAGATTATATAGATTTTACTGCAGATGAAACAACAATCAAGCGTAGGAAATCAGTTTCAAAACGTATTCAAAAGATGATTTTAACTTGTGCCACACTACTAATTGCTTTAATCAGCAGTATTGTACTATGTAGTAAATATTCGTTTAGCAAATTATATTATATTTGTGCAATAATAAGTACTATTATTTTAATCTTCTACCCTATTATATTGATTTCTAGTCTTCCTAAAGTAAAATTAAAATATTGTACTA